>JAILHW010000214.1 GCA_024695605.1 Lachnospiraceae bacterium
TAGCCAAACTCCCGCAGGCTCACCTGTTCATCCTCCAGCGTCAGCACCGCATCATCCAGGTGATTCGCATAGGTAAAGGGATTGCTTTGCTTATAAAAGACCGAAGAAAAGGCCACAAGAAGCACCATCAGGATCACTCCCAACAGGATCATAGTATTGCGCCGCAGGGCTTTTTTTTCTTCCTCTTTTTTCATAGCGATCTCCTAAAACTCTTCTTCCTCGATCCCTACACGCTTCTTGACGGGCCGCTCATAGAGCCTGCGTCTTAGCTTTTCCTTCTGCGCTTTCCAAAAATCGATCCAAAGATTTGCTCCGATCCTCCGGATAAAGGTCACGATCCCGAAGATGGCGGATACCAGCGGAGGCATAAACAGCAAAAGCCGCAGCAAAAACAGACAAAAGACATGCCACTCCAGCGCCCGCATCTCGTTTTCCCAGAAGGGAAATACCACCGCGGATTTTTGCATCAGAAGGGACGGGATATCCGCAAATCTGGCAAGAAGCTTTCCGGCTGTGAATCGATCCTCGTTATCCACCAAAACCGCATTGGTATTTTCCTGATCCACCGCATCCTGGAGCTTGTTTAAGGCAAAGCCGGAAACGGGGTTGGGCAATACCGCCTCGTAGCTTACGATGGGTGCCCCTTCATACTGCTTGTGGAAGGAGGCATAGGACATAAACAGAATGCTCTTTCCGCCAATGGCTTTCTCGGCAAACTTACCGGAAGGCTTCTCATAGACACCTGCCACGATATAGGGCATACCCCCCACATAGATCCGCTGTCCCTCGATCTCATAGCCGCCAAAAACGGCCCAGGCGGTATCTCTGTCCAGAAGCACCCGGTCCTGCATCAGATCCGACTCATGAAAGTAGGAGCCGCTGATCAGGTGAAAGGAATGGAAGAGGAAAAAATCGCCTCCCACGCCCATGATCATCACATCCTCCTTGCCCCGAAGCCCCTGCAGCGTTGTACGGGACACATCATCCGTCGTCGCTGCCATATAGGCATCCGTCCAAAGCTTTCCACCTGTATCCGTATCGGAAAAGGAAGCATCCAGAAGGCTTCTTTGCAGCCCCGCCCTAATCTCCGAGATCTTTTCCTTGGCGATCCCTGAAAAGGCCGGCCAGAACGCACTGACCTGATGGTAGGGTTTCTGATCCGCTGCCCAGCGTTTTCCCTCCTGCTGGCTGTAGGCCTGTCCGGTCCTTACATGCAGGGCCACTGTCAGCGCCAGACACAGAAGCAGGCAGACAAGATCCGCTATTAAAATCCTTCGGTGCGCATAGCACCATCTCAGTATCCGCATAGTTCCCGGTCCTCACACGCTTTTGTCAGTTATCCGAAAGTCTTACCTTCATCCCGGCCTCCAGAGGCTTTGTGGAATTGGTTACCACATAGCTGTAGGGATACAACTCTCCGCTGACCGCCGAGCTGGTCTCATCGCTGGCCAGTACGGTAACGTCATTTCGCTTCAGAACATAACGGTTGCCCAGCGGAGAGGATTTGACAATAACCTCCAGGACATATTTTCCGTTGTTATCCTCCCGGATCGCACTGTTGGGCACCACGCAGTCATAGCGCTCGCTCTTTTCTCCCACGGAAAGCTCCAGATTTTGTCCGACCACCACATCCTCACCGGTGATCGTAAATACCAGCTGCTTGTTGTTATTGGGATTCTCCAGATCCGGTTTTACAGAGGAAAGACTCGCCTTGATATCCTCACCCCAGATATTTAAAATCTCCGCCTCCTGACCCTGCTTGACCAGCTTGGCCTGTTCCTTGGTCACGGTAAACTTGGCACTGTAGCCGTTCCCCGTTACGGCGATGACCGCCAGGGCCCCATCCGGTGTGACCGTATCTCCTGCAATGCAGTTGATGCTTTTCACCACACCGTTGTTCTTGGAAATCACCTCCATGTCAGTGATGCCGTTTTGCTTGTTTCTCAGCTTTTCCACCAGCTCTCTCTGGTCCTCGATCTTTTTCCTCTGGGCACGCAGATCCAGATTGGCCTTACCCTGGGTGGAGCCGTCCTCTCTCTTCTTGTCGGAAAGACCGATCAGAAGTGCATCCAGCGCCTTTTGCTTGCCTCTGACGTCCTCTGCCGCCTCCTCCGGATCCGGTGTGGATGCGATGACGCCCTCAAGGGAGGACACCTGTCCGGATACATCCGTCAGTGCCTTCTTTTTCTCGATCAGCTTGTTGTTGGTCTTCTTTAAGGCATTGCCGCTGACGGTTTCCGCCTTGCTCTGCAAAGCACTCACCTCTACCTCCAGGGCCTCCTGTTTTTTCTTCAGTCCGATCAGCTCTGCCTCCCAGGCACTCTTGGACTGGGCCTTTTTCTGCTTCTCGATGGCAGCGTCCAGATCCTCTCTTGCGGTCTTGATATCCAGATTGTCCATGGCATAGCTGGGACTAAGGTCTAAAAGCGCCTTATTGTATTCCAGCTCCAGGGAATCCAGCAGCTCCTGGGCTTCCTTGAGTGCAGAATCCTCCGTGGAAATACCACCCTCCAGACTGGCTCCGGCCGTGGTCTTTACCGGCTCAAGCTCAAAGAGCACATCGCCCTCGTTGACCTCATCGCCGACCTTGACCTTAACGCTGGCCACCGTCCGGTTTTCCTCAATCATCACCTCATAATCCTCAGCCGTTTCCACAACGCCGGTCCCGCGCACCTTGCTGGTGACATTGCTTTCCATTGCCGTGGCCGTTGAAACCTCCGGCAGGGAGTAGTTCATGATGGTATTGGAAAAGAAGGTCAGGATCAGCATGATGATCAAAAAGATGATCAGCAGATTTTTTACGATCTCCTTTTTCGTCTTTTGCTTTGTTTCGTTTTGTTCGTTCATGGAAGCTCCCTTCTTGCCTGCTTTCTATCTAATGCTTTCTATCAGTTGCTTTCTGTCTGTAAACATACTTCCTCTGTCAGCCCTTCACACCGCCGGAATAGGAAATACCGTCGATCAGATATTCCTCTCCGTATAAATAGATCAAAATGGTGGGGATCATATAGATCACTGCCACGGCAAAGGCCAGACCCACTTCTCCGTTATTGATCTGGGACAAAAAGACCGAAAGCGGATGCTTGTCCTGATCCGCCAAAAGGATCAGCGGCTGCTCTACCATATTCCAATAATCAATGAACACCAGGATCGCCGTAGAGGCGATGGCACTTTTGCAAAGCGGGATACAGATCCTGGTAAAAATCTGCCATTCCGTTGCGCCGTCCAGCTCCGCCGCCTCGATCAGACCGTTCGGAATCCTTCGCATGAACTTGGTCAGCAAAAAGACCGAGAAGGTGGAAAAGATGCCGGGCAATATCACTGCCGCCCGCGTGTCCAAAATGCCCAGCCATTTGGTGACCAGAAAGTTGGGAACCAGCGTCACCTGATAGGGCATCAGCATCATGATGACATAGGCAAAAAAGAGGATCTCCTTTTTAAAGCTCCGAAACCGGGTAAAGCAGTAGGCCGCCGCCAGGGCGATAAAGACCTGTCCCGCAACGATGGGGACCACCAGGATCACCGAATTCCAGAACTTCAACAGATAATCCGGACTTTGCAACAGCACCGTATAGTACTGCTTCAGGGTCACCATATCGGGAATGAACTTCAGGTTTGCACTCTTGGATACATAGGAGGACTTAAAGCTCTTTTGCTCTCCCCAGTAAGCAGGCTCCTGCTGGGTCAGACTTTCAAAGATCACGCCGTAATTGGATGTGATCTCCGTCTCCTGCATAAAGGAATTGGCGCATGTCAGCACAATGGGCATCAAAAACGAGGACGCAAACAAAAGCGCGATCGCAAAGAGGATCACCCGCGTGATCAGGCTTTTTCGTTTTCTTTTTTTCAGGGACGTACTCTTTCTTCTTTTTCCCACCCACCGGATGGTCTCCTGGCGGGGAAGTGCGGATGCCTGCTCCTGCAAAGGATCCGTGTCCGCTTTTTTGACCACTGCCGTCCGGTAGGGCCTTGTCTCATCCCGTATGATAGGCTGATACGTAAGATTCATCCTTCCAGATCCTTTCCGAAGCGGTCTTCAAAGAAAAACAAAAACCAGATGATCACCATCATGACCAAAAACATGATCACCGCTGCCGCCGACAGCTTCTGATAATCCAGCGACTTAAAGGTATTGTTCATAAAATGCTGCAGCATATACAGCGTATCGTAAGGGTAATCTCCCGTCAAAAGATAGACCTCCCTGAACACCTTAAAGGAATTGACAAGGCTCATCAGGGCCACAAACAAAATGGTGGGAGACAGATACCGGATCTTGATGGACCAGAATTTCTGCCATGCTCCCGCGCCGTCCAGATCCGCCACCTCCAGAAGCTCCGTGGGGATATCATTCAGGGCCGCCATAAACAATATCATGTTATAGCCTAGATTTTTCCACAAAAACAGGATCTGGATCACAAAATACGAAGCGGAGGATTTAAACCAGTCGATCTTGTCATACCCGAGAGCCAGCAGCATTTCATTGATGGAACCGTTGATGTGAAAAAATACCTGCCAGATCAGTACAATGGAAGCGGTAGGGACCATGAGCGGTGTCAGAAAAAAGGTCCGGAAGGTGGACCTTAGGGGGATATTCTGCTCCAGGATGATGGCCATCAGAAGCGACAGGATCACCGCCAGGGGAACCGCTGTCAGTGCAAAGACGGCCGTATTTTTGGCTGCATTTAAGAAGGCGGAGTTTTCCAAAAGCCGGGCATAGTTCGAAAACCCTGCAAAGCTGGGATTAAAGGGCGAATCCACCATGGAAAAATACCCCACCACGCCGAAGGGAATGATAAAAAACAGTCCCACGCCCACCATGGAAGGCAGCAGAAAAGACATACTCAGGATACGTCTTCTCCACCGCTTCGGCAGGCTTTTTATTTTTTTTCTGAAATTGAATTTACCTTGTTTCGTTGACATAGGTTGATACCCGGTTCTGAATGATGCCCGCTACTTCCTTGGCAGATTTCTGCCCGGAGAACAGGGCGCCGGCTTCCTCATCGATGATCGCCTGGATATCGGAATCGGAGCTGAATCTGTGGCTGACGCCGCTTACCAGATCGCGTATGATCTGCTCCTGATCCTTGGTCAGCGGCTTCACGGGAACCTCCAGATCCTCAGCAATACCGATGGAGAAATCAAGGGGCTGTCTCTCCACCCCGAAGTCATCCGTGTAGGTCTTTGTGGTGGTAACACGCTTCATATCATCCTCAAACACATCCTTGCGAAGCGGCATGCCGTGCTCATAATCGGAGGAGCTCAGATACTCTCTGGACAGAAGGTGCTTTAAGAAGGACCATGCACCCTCTACATTGGGGGTCTTGGAATAGATCCCGATCACATTGTTGAATCTGGCACCGTATCCTTCCTCCTTGGAGGGATAGCCGGTAAAGGCCAGCTTATGCTCAAAGAGTGCATCATAAAGCTCTACATCCTCATAGCTTAATGCCCACAGCTCGACAAACAGATGCTTCTTGCCGCGGATATTGGTAACAAAGGAATCCATCACATCATAATTGATCTCATCCGCGTTCTGGTAGGTATTGGCATATTCGAGGATCTGGACAAATTCATCGGAATCAAAGCTGCATTTTCCACTGTCCCAGTCCACGAAGGAATCAAACATATTCATGCACAGGGTGCTAAGAACGGTTTCCTTGGTACTATCGCTGCTAAAGGCCTTGGAATCCTTGTATTTTTTCTCCAGCTCCATAA
>JAILHW010000218.1 GCA_024695605.1 Lachnospiraceae bacterium
CCAAAAGCAAGTCTCTTCAGCGAGGAGCTTCCGAAGGCAGCCGATGCAGGATATTATACCGTTTGGTATAAGGTGCAAGGCGATGCGACCCATAGAGACACCCAGGCAATGCCTGTTGTTGTCAGGATCGCAGAAGCAGCCGTGGAAGAAGCACCGCAGGATCCTGTTGATAAGGATACCGTATCTGAAAATACAACCAATGAGCAGACCGAAACGCCGAAGGATGATCAGGGCGGGGAAAGCGGTAAGGCCGAAGAAGGAAAGAAACCGGAAGAAGGAAAGAAGCCTGAAGAAGGACAAAAGCCTGAAGAGCAAAAGGCAGCACCCAAAGAAACCGGAACCGTTCTTGAGGATACCGGGAACAAGGCAATGGTAGAAGTGATCTCCGGATCCGGTGAAGCGCCTGCTGTTTCCTACAAGGCAGCCACAGATCAGACTGCCAAGACGATCGTCGTTCCTGATACGGTGACCATCGATGGCGTAACCTATGATGTCAAGGCTGTGGCTGACGGAGCGTTCAAAAATAACGCTACGGTGGAAAAAATCACCGTCGGAAAGAATGTGGAGACCATCGGTAAGGATGCCTTTGCAGGATGCAAGAAGTTAAAGAGTATTACCATTGGCGAGAATGTGACTGAGATCGGTAGCGGTGCCTTTAAGAACTGCAAGGCCATCACCAAGGTCGTCATCACCTCTAAGGTGAAGAAGATCGGTGCCTTTGCATTCAAGGGAATGAAGAAACTAAAACAGATCATCATCAAGACCACGAAGCTGGAAAAGAAGAAGATCCACAAGAACGCCTTCAAGGGCGTTGGCAGCAAAGTGAAGGTCAAGGTACCGAAGTCTAAAAAGAAAGCCTATATTACATTGCTCCGCCAGAAAGGACTTACCAAAAAACATAAGATCAAGTAGCATTTCCTTACTCTCAAACAGAGGCCTGCCGGCACGATAGCGGCAGGCCTGTTGCCTTTCAAAAATCAGTTGAAAATCGCGCTCAAACAGGGTATAATAAAACTAACCTGAATGCGGGTTTCTCATTATTTTGAACCTACAATTGATGAAAACGGGATTCCTATATTGCCGTGTAGATGTCACGCCTTACCTTAGTGGTCGGAGGACGGCAGAAGCATGGGCTGCGGTGACCCACCTGGCTTGAGGCTAGGAGTCAAAGTATGAGAGCTCATGTTCAGGGGTTTTGTTTATTCAGGGGATTTATCATTAAGGAGTCGGAAAGAAGCCGTTTCATATGGTTGAGATTGTTGCAAAGGTTCGCAGGGATTTTCAAAAACGCATAGGAGAGGATCATATCAGTGCATATGCTTCGAGTACTGCTTTTTTTACCTTCCTGTCGTTGTTTCCCATGATCCTTATGATCCTGTCCATTCTTCCGTATACGCCGCTTCAGCAGGAAACCATCCTGGTGCTTCTGGCGAAGGTATTTCCCGATTCCATGTATCATATGATCGGCGCTATCACCACGGATCTGTATGGTGCTTCAAGGGCTATGCTCCCCATCACCCTGATCGTGACGCTGTGGTCAGCTGCGAAGGGGACACTTGCTTTGACAAGAGGTCTGAATGTGATCTATGAGGTTACGGAGAGAAGAAACTATATCATTTTGCGCCTGCGCGCCTGTCTGTATACGGTTGCGATGCTGGCCATCATTCTGATCCTTTTGGTGGGGCTTGTATTTGCCTACAAGATCAGGGATATCCTGATCCTGCAGATGCCGGGCTTTAAGTTTCTTTTCGAATTTCTGGTGGCAGTGCGTTTTGTATTCGTTTTGGGGTTTCTGACGATTCTGTTTACCACGCTCTATACCTACCTTCCCAACCGGAAAAATCTCTTTTATCTACAGATCCCCGGAGCTCTGTTTACTGCCTGCTCCTGGTATTTCATCTCATGGATCTTTTCCGTCTATGTCAATGCGGTAAATGTGATCAATCTGTATGGGAGCCTGAGTACCGTTGTGGTAGCCATGCTCTGGATGTATTTTATTTTTCATATGGTCTTTGTCGGCGGCGCCGTTAATTGCAGCCTGGAACGCTATCTGATGCTGCTTCGGAGTCGGAAACGAAAAAAAAGTAAAAAAGTGCAACCGAAACAGGAAAATCTGCCTGTATCAGATAAAGAACTAAATGCATGAGAGTTTAAGCTGTATCAGAATGTAAAAGGATACTGCGATACTTAAATAATACCAACAAAAAGGAGCGATTACCATGCCATTACCGAAACCGATTGATATACCTGATGATGTGCTGAGACATTCCTGGCATAATATCCAGCAATATACGGATATGCATATTGTGTTTTTGCCAAAGGAAGAACAGAAGGCATTCCTGAATACCGAGCTCTATGAATCTCTGTCTGCCGAAGAAGGAACTCCGACGTTCCAAGCATTTGCGGAGCCTGGTTCCGACGCGGTCTATCCCTATGCCGAGATGACGCATCCCCAGATGTCCGGAATGAAGATCTGGAAGGTTTATGATCAGGACGCCTACAAGGAGATGGAGAAGAATGCCAGAGACATTTGCCAGATCATTCAGGAGGACTACATCAAAGCGGTCAATCTTCCTTTGACAGCGACCAGATATGCCAATGCCCTGATCGATGAGATCCGGATCGAGGATGAGCTGGTAGAAAAGGCACGGGATGTCAAAACACAGTGGGAGGCGGAGGCGGCGCAGATCCGGAAAGCTATCGCCCAGCAGAAGGTCAGAGCTGCGGAGGAGCTGGAGCGTGTCAATGAGGCGCTCAGACGAAATGAAGAGGAGCTTCAGAGCACCCGGGAGAGGCTGGATGCCATAGGAGATGCGGGCCAGGATGATTCTTTGGAGTATAACCCTTTCAGACCGAGGGTGGACAGGCGGCAAAATGAGATCCGTCTGGAGGGCCTGCAAAAAGAGCACGAAGAGCTTCTGCAAAGAAGAGAGGCTGCTCTTTTGCTGGAAAAAGAAGCTGCTGACAGGGAAAAAGAGACGGAGCCGCGGCTTGTTGCGGAATCGGCAAGAGTCGATGAGCAGCTGAGAAGATACCAGCAGCGAAGCGAAACCATCCGGGAGCAGGTGAATAAGGACAGCAACACGGAGCGCTACGAGGAATATAAAGAAAAAGCCGTTGCATTTATGATGGCTGCAACTGCCAATAAGATCAGACGCATTGCTGACGGGTTTGGAGATCCTTATGTTTTAAAGCGTTCCCCTTTCCGTGTCGGCAGTCAGGCCTTTGGCCCCGTACTGGATGTCTCCCAGGAAAGAGAACTGGTTGCGAAGATCGCTGCCAGCAATCGTGTGGGCTTTCCTGCCTACGATTGTGTGATTCAGACGGATAAGGCTGACCAGGCACTCTGCGACTACTGGAAGGAAAAGGAGGAAAAGGGGGAGCTGGCGCCTGAAAAGGAGGCGGTTTACAGAAGAAAGCTGTATGAGGCCTCCAGCCAGATCGAGGTCTATCTGGATCAGATGTATAAAACCTCCGAGGATCCTGAAAAGAGCCAGAAGCTGAAGGAGCTGCAGTTTACAGATCCCGGTAACGATCCGTTTCATATTCACGAAAAATCACCCAGAGGCAGTGCCCTTCTGCGTGCAACTGCCGAGGCCTACAAGAAGGGTCTGGAAAACAACTGGCGTATAGATGATCTTGGCACGCTTGCCAATTTCAACTATGCCAGAAGGTTTGTGAGGATCTCGACGCTCGGAAAGGGCGCTATGGATCTGGCTAAGTATGAAAGCTATGATAAACCGCAATACACAAGCAGTGAGCAGCGTGATTGGCTGGAACGCATGGATGAGACCTGGGAGGAAATGAGTACAAATCCGGTCTATGGCTCCACCACACGCAATAAGTATATGAACAGAATGAAGGATCTGATGGAGGAAGGCTATGAAAAAGGCTTTATTTCCAAGGCGATGGCAGGGGTATTTGCCAATACCTACGCTTTTTCCAGAGATCCCGAGGTCGAAAAACAGATGGAGGAAGGAAAAATCTCCGCTGTCTTCGAATCCGAAGGCTATTCCATGGGCAAGGACGGACTTTCAAACGTGGAAGTGCTCAAGGAGCTGGAAAAGGTCGATCTGTCCAAGGACGGGATCATCAGCGGTTCGCTTGAAAATCAGAAGTCTGAGTCTTCGGATGACTCCTTCCTTTTTGAGGATGAGCTGAATCGTTCCTTTATCTCGGATGAGGTGCGCCCGGCCGCGGAAAATCCGGATATGAATACCCTCTTTCCGGATATGAACAAAACCTTTTCTCAGGAGCGTTCCGACGCTATCCATCAGGATCAGGAGGATAAGGACTGGCAGTTTGAGGAAGCCTACCAGAAGTTTACGGCAGAAAGAAGCGCTGTCTTTATGGGCAGGGAATCCGATTATCATAAGAATCTGCGAGTGGCCGTGACCGAGCTTCGAACCATGAAGCAGTCACTTGGAGATACGGAGGATCCCCAAAAGATGGCAGAGTATCTGAACAAGCTCGATGAGGTGATGGCCTACAGTAAGATCTATCAAAAGGAAAGAGCCGATGCGCATACTCCGGCCGGAATCGAGAGACTCAACGGGGCCAGGGATTTTGAGAGTTATGCCAAATTCGAACAGAAGCACTTAAGGGAAGCCTATAACAGCACTCATAAAACCAACTTCAAGCTGAGCGAGATCAGAGAGCAGTTTGCGGTGGAGAAGGCAGGTGCCTCGACCCGGAAGTTAAAACAGCTTTGTGAGACTTCCATGCCGGAGAGCCGGGCCGAAAAGGAGCAGGTTAAGGATCTGGTAGCGGATATCCTGGTAGGGCAGTTCGCTGAAAGTCAGGTAGCTGTCAACCGGAAGGTGTTCAAGGCACAGGGAGCAAATATACTCAAAAACAATATGATGCAAAGCAAGGCCTTCCAAAAGACTATGGATACCTATTTTAAACAGAAAAACATGACCGCAGCGGATCTGCTTGGCGATCTGTCTTCCGGAAAGCTGCAGCAGAAGCTGGCCAAGGAAGGGAAGATCAAGACCGAGGTACAAAAGGAGACCGAGGCCGAAAAGGTCAGAGAGCAGACAAAAGCCACCAGGGCACATACCATATAAAGGACGGTCTGTGGCGAGGGGAAATTCCATAAGTTTAAGTTCACAAACGGATGGATTTGTGTTACAATCTGTCTTGATGTGTCATAAGAAGGGCGAAGATGCATCATCTTGGCCCTTTTTTCTGTGGCGCAGTCCTGCACAGAGCAGGAGCCGGAAAAGACCGTCCGGCAGACCGGTCTTTCAACACCGCTGCCGGGATGACTTGTAAGAAAAGAGGTGCGGATCACGATGTCATATAACAGAATCCGAAATGTCTTTATGAAGCCTGCTAGAGTACAGGCGATGTAAGACGAAAAAAAGCTTGTCGTAGGTACTTGACCGCAGGCGTTAAAGAGACAAAAGAGAATAGATTGCTACAGTAGGAGAATGGATGATGAAAGAAAAACTTTTGAAGATAAAAGAGGAGACACTTGCGCAGATCAAAGGCAGCAAGACCCTTGAACAACTCAATGAGATCCGTGTCAGCCAGCTCGGCAAAAAGGGCGCTCTGACAGAGATCTTAAAGGGTATGAAGGATGTGGCACCCCAGGATCGCCCGAAGGTAGGCCAGCTGGTAAACGAGACAAGAGCAGAGATTGAAAAAGTGCTGGAGGAATCCAGGGCAAAGATGGAGGCGCTTGTCAGAGAGTCAAGGCTATCCGCAGAGACCATCGATGTCACCCTTCCCGCAAAGCGGATGAAGGTGGGACATATGCACCCGAATATGCGAGCACTGCAGGAGGTCGAGAACATTTTCGTGGGCATGGGCTATGAGGTTGTGGAAGGCCCGGAGGTGGAGCGCGATTACTACAACTTCGAAGCGCTCAACATTCCTGCGGATCATCCCGCAAAGGACGAGCAGGACACCTTCTATATCAGCGGAGATATCCTGCTGCGGACCCAGACCTCTTCCACACAGGTGCATGAGATGGAAAAGGGAAAGCTGCCGATCCGTATGATCGCACCCGGAAGGGTCTTTCGTTCCGACGAGGTGGATGCGACGCATTCGCCCTCCTTCCACCAGATCGAAGGACTTGTGATCGATAAGCACGTGACCTTTGCCGATCTGAAGGGAACCCTTGCGGTATTTGCAAAGGAGCTGTTCGGGGAGGATACCAAAGTGAAATTCCGTCCCCATCATTTCCCGTTCACCGAGCCCTCCGCAGAGATGGATGTTTCCTGCTTTAAGTGCGGCGGCAAGGGCTGCCGGTTCTGTAAGGGCGAGGGCTGGATCGAGATCCTCGGCTGCGGAATGGTGCATCCCCACGTATTGGAGATGAGCAAGATCGATCCGAATGAATATACCGGATTCGCATTTGGCGTCGGACTGGAGCGTATCGCACTTCTGAAGTACGAAATCGATGATATGAGACTTTTATACGAGAATGACGTAAGATTTCTTAATCAGTTCTAAAGAAAGGATAGGATAAAGATATATGAACGCAGCAATGAATTGGCTGAAAGCATACGTTCCCGATCTGAATGTGTCAGATCAGGAATTCATGGATCGGATGACCCTTTCCGGTACCAAGTGTGAAGGATATCACCGGATGGATCAGAATCTGGAGAAGATCGTAGTCGGGCAGATCGAGAAGATTGAAAAGCATCCCGATGCGGATAAGCTCATCGTGTGTCAGGTAAATGTCGGAAGCGAGAAGCTTCAGATCGTTACCGGAGCACCCAATGTAAAGGAAGGAGATAAAGTGCCTGTTGTTCTGGACGGCGGAAGGGTAGCCGGCGGACATGACGGCGGCCCGCTTCCCGAGAACGGGATCCCTATTAAGGCAGGGAAGCTTCGCGGCGTGGAGTCCTTTGGTATGATGTGCTCCATCGAAGAGCTCGGAAGCGATCGGAATATGTATCCCGAAGCACCTGAGAACGGGATCTATATCTTTGGAGATGATGTAGAGGTAGGAGCAGATGCCGTTGAGGTCTTAGGGCTGCATGATACCCAGTTTGAATTTGAAGTAACCTCCAACAGAGTAGATTGCTACAGCATTTTAGGACTGGCAAGAGAGGCAGCAGCCACCTTTGACCTGCCCTTCAAGGCTCCCGAAGTAACTGTCAATGAGACAGCTGAAAAGGTAGAGGATTATATCAAGGTTGAGGTAAAGGACCCGGATCTTTGCTCCAGATACTGTGCAAGGGTTGTAAAGAATATCAAGATCGGTCCTTCTCCCGAGTGGATGCAAAGACGGCTGGCTTCCAGCGGCATCCGTCCCATCAACAACCTGGTGGATATTACCAACTATGTGATGGAGGAGTACGGCCAGCCTATGCACGCCTTTGATCTGGATACGGTAGCAGGCGGCAAGATCGTGGTCCGCAGAGGCTTTGACGGCGAGCAGTTCCAGACGCTGGACGGACAGATGCGAAACATCGATTCCGAGGTGCTGATGATCTGCGACGGAGAAAAGGAGATCGGTATCGCCGGGATCATGGGCGGTGAGAATTCCAAGATCACCGATGATGTCAAGACGGTACTCTTTGAGGCAGCTACCTTTAACGGAGCCAATATCAGAAAGTCCGCAAAGCGTGTGGGCATCCGTTCCGACGCTTCCGGCAAGTTTGAAAAGGGACTGGATCCCAACAATGCCATCGATGCCATCAACCGTGCCTGCCAGCTGATCGATGAGCTGGGCTGCGGCGAGGTGGTCAGTGGCGTTGTGGATGTCAAGGAGCCCATTAAGCCCCTGGTTCAGCTTCCCTTCGAGCCTGATTTATACAATGATTTCCTGGGTACCGATATTGACAAAGAGACCATGCTTTCGATCTTTAAAAAGATCGAGGTGGACTATGATGAGAGCACCAATCTGCTGACCTGTCCTTCCTTCCGTCAGGATCTTCTGGGCAGAGCGGATATTGCCGAGGAAGTGGCACGCTTTTATGGATATGACAAGATTCCCATGACGCTTCCCAAGGGCGAAGCGACCACCGGAAAGCTTCCGTTTAAGCTTGTGGTGGAGGGCATTGCCTCCAAGGTTGCGATCTACAACGGCTTTTCCCAGGGCATGTGCTATTCGTTTGAAAGCCCCAAGGTGTTTGACAAGCTACAGATTCCCGAGGGAGATGTGCTGCGGGATGCGATCAAGATCGCCAATCCTTTGGGAGAGGATTTCTCCATTATGAGAACCACCTCTCTGAACGGGATTTTGACCTCCCTTTCTACCAACTATAACAGAAGAAACAAGGATGTTCGG
>JAILHW010000222.1 GCA_024695605.1 Lachnospiraceae bacterium
GGCTTTCGGGATCATGAGATTTTAGCGGACGATCCCTGCGTGCTGGCGGTGAAATATGCAGAGGCGGATATCGATGCGCTTTTGTGCTTCAATCTTTCCAATGAGAGCGATGTCTTTGCACAGATGCCGGAAGTGGAGATGATGGAAAAAATCTGTAAGCTGGTCAATATCCCGGTTTACGGCGGCGGCAATATCAAATCCACGCTGACCGTCAGCTCCCTGTTTGATGCAGGCTGTCAGAAGGTGATCCTCAACTTCGGAAAAGAGATCTCCCAGAGCATTCTGCCGGAGGTGTGCGATCTGTATGGAGCCGATCACATTGCGGCCACCATTGCCAGCGAGGATTCCCTTGCCATCAACAAGGAGCTTTTGGAGCAATGCTGCAGCGAGCTGATCCTGATCGATGAGCATGCGCTGAAGAACAACCTGGGAGCATCGAGACTGGACTGCATCGTCTTTTTACCGGAGATTTCCCTGGAAAAGATGTTTGCCATGCTGGAAAAGAGCAATGTTTCCGCGATTTCCGGCGCCATCGTCAACGAAAACATTGCACAAATCACGGCGCTGAAAAAGCTGGCTTCCGAGCAGGGGATTCCCGTTGCGATCTTTGAGCCTATGATCCGCTTTGATGAGCTGAAAAAAGGACCGGACGGACTGATCCCCTGTATTGTACAGGACTATGCAAACGGCCAGGTGCTCATGATGGCCTATATGAACGAAGAGGCATATCTTCGGACTCTTCGCACCGGTAAGATGACCTATTACAGCAGAAGCCGCAAAACCCTTTGGATCAAGGGCGAGACCAGCGGACATTTCCAGTATGTAAAGCAGCTTTCCATCGACTGCGACAACGATACATTGCTGGCACAGGTAACACAGGTAGGCGCGGCCTGCCATACAGGACACAGAAGCTGCTTTTACCGTGACCTGATCACGCCGCAGGAAAAGATCCTCCCGCCCGAGGATCTGGCTGAGAAAAATAAGCTGAAGCTAACCGAGGAAGTGGAAAGTGCCATTGAGCAGCTGCAAAAAAGCTGGACAAGGATAAAGGATAGTTTATGAGAAAGCTGGCCCTGAGCGACGAGATCCTTCTGCAGATCGAAAAACCGGCCCGTTATATCGGCGGCGAGATCGGCAGTGTGCAAAAAGAAAAACAGAATGTAAACATCCGGTTTGCCATGTGCTTTCCGGATGTTTATGAAATCGGTATGTCTCATCTGGGAATCCAGATCCTGTATGAGATGTTCAATCAAATGGAGGATGTTTGGTGTGAGAGAGTCTATAGTCCCTGGACGGATTTGGACGTGATTCTCAGAAAACAGGACATCCCCCTTTTTGCGCTGGAATCCCAGGAGCCTGTAAAGGACTTCGATTTTCTGGGGATCACCCTCCAGTATGAGATGTGCTATACCAACATTCTGCAGATCCTGGATCTTGCAAAGATCCCGCTTTTGGCTAAGGATCGAACAAAAGAGAATCCCATCGTCATTGGCGGCGGTCCCTGCAGCTATAACCCCGAACCGATCGCAGAGTTCTTTGATCTGTTTTACATCGGCGAAGGCGAGACCAGATACAAAGAGCTGCTGGAGCTTTACCGGAACATGAGATCCGCATCCAGGGAGGAGTTTTTACGCGAGGCTTCCCACATTCCCGGGATCTACGTGCCGTCATTGTATGATGTGACCTACCACGAGGATGGAACCATCCAAAGCTTTGCGCCCAAATATGAGGATGTACCGGCAACGATCAAAAAAGAGATGGTGACCGACCTGGATGCATCCTATTATCCGACTGCGCCCGTGGTGCCCTTTATCCGTGTGACGCAGGATCGTATGACATTGGAGATCATGAGAGGGTGCATACGCGGCTGCAGATTCTGCCAGGCCGGACAGCTTTATAAACCGCTCAGACAAAGAAGCGTTGAGGTATTAAAGGACTATGCCAAAAAGCTGATGGCTCACACCGGACACGAAGAGATTTCCCTGAGTTCTCTTAGCTCCAGTGACTATACCGACTTAAAAGAGCTTTTGGACTTCCTGCTTGAGGAATGCGCCAGACAGAAGGTCAATATCGCATTGCCTTCCCTTCGGATCGATGCGTTCTCTCTGGATGTGATGAACAAGGTTCAGGATATCAAAAAAAGCTCCCTGACCTTTGCACCGGAAGCCGGAACGCAGCGCATGCGTGATGTCATCAATAAAGGACTGACCATAGACGACATACTGAAGGGCTCGCAGGAAGCCTTTGTGGGCGGCTGGAATAAGGTGAAGCTCTACTTTATGCTGGGACTGCCGACCGAGACGACAGAGGATATCGAGGGCATTGCGGTTTTGGCCAATGAGATCGCAAAATGCTACTACGATACCGTTCCCAAGGACCAGAGAAAAGGAAAGATCCAGATCACGGTCAGTACCTCCTTCTTCGTACCCAAGCCCTTTACCCCGTTTCAGTGGGCACAGATGGATCCGCCGCAGGCCTTCAATGAAAAGGCGAAGATCTGTAAGGAGGCCATCAGAAGCCAGCTGAACCAAAAGAGCATCAAATACAACTGGCACGAAGCAGATACCTCCATGATGGAAGGCGTGTTCGCACGTGGTGACAGAAGACTGTCCAAGGTGATTTTAAGGGCCTATGAGAAGGGCTGCTTTTATGATGCCTGGAGCGAGTACTACAAGCACGATGTCTGGATGCAGTGCTTCGAGGAGGAAGGGATCGATCCCGAATTCTATACCACCAGAGCACGTGCAGACGAAGAGATCTTCCCCTGGGACTTTATTTCCTGCGGCGTGACCAAGACATTCCTCCTTCGTGAGTGGAAGAAAGCACTTAATGCCGAGGTTTCCGCCAACTGCCGCGAGGGCTGCCAGGGCTGCGGCGCTGCCTCCTACGGAGTCGGTGTATGTCCGAAGCGCAGATGATTCGGATTTTGGTGTTATATAGTATGAACCCCGCATCCGCCAAATCTGCACCCTTCGGCTTAGTTCAGACAGTTCGGCGCTCGCAAGCGAGCGTCCGCAACTCACCGCCGAAGGGTCAGATCTTGTCGACTGCTCATTGCATGTACCTGCTTACATAAAGAATAACAAGATAAACACATTCGGAGGCCGCAACATGGCTTACAAGTTACGACTCAAATTCAGCAAATACGCCCACATGATCTTCATCGGCCACCTGGACCTGATGCGCTACTTCCAGAAGGCGATGCGTCGGGCAAACGTCGACATCTCGTATTCAGCCGGCTTTTCCCCGCACCAGATCATGTCATTCGCACAG
>JAILHW010000229.1 GCA_024695605.1 Lachnospiraceae bacterium
GATCCGGGCAGGCTGCCCGGCCCTTGCGTTTTCCGCCTCCCGTCTGATCAGCGTCAAAAACTTATCCTTCAGCCACAGCGGTGCAAGCGAGAGCTTGTTCCAGTTTCTGGGCTCGGAATAGCCCGACAGCATATTGAAGACTGCGGTTGCATCCTCTCCGATGGCATCGTGGCAGGTCAAAAGCCCCAGATCCGTGTACAGCTTGGCCGTGGCATCATTGTAGTTTCCGGTTCCCAGATGCACATAGCGTCTGATCCCATCCTCCTCGCGCCTGACCACAAGTGTGATCTTGGAGTGGGTCTTCAGTCCCACCAGACCGTAGATCACGTGGCATCCCGCCTGCTCAAGCATCTTTGCCCAGACGATGTTGTTTTCCTCATCAAACCTGGCCTTCAGCTCCACCAGTACCGACACCTGCTTGCCGTTGTCCGCAGCCTGTGCCAGTGCCCGGATGATGGGCGAATTGCCGCTGACGCGGTACAGCGTCTGCTTGATCGCAAGCACCTTGGGATCTCTTGCAGCCTGCTGGATAAAGGAGACCACCGGCTCAAAGGTCTGGTACGGATGATGCAAAAGGATATCCCGTTTCCGGATCTCCTCAAACAGATCGCAGCCCTCCGGCAGCTCCGGTACACTCTGCGGAGTATAGGGCTTGGCCTTCAGATCCTCATAGCCCTTCATTCCGTACATCTTCATCAAAAAGGTCAGATCCAGCGGACCGCCGATATAGTAGATATCCTCTTCGGATACCTCCAGCTCTTCCTTGATGATACGAAGGAGCTTTTTGTTCATTCCCTCCTCCACCTCAAGGCGGATCGCATCACCTCTCTGACGCTGCTTGAGCTGCTTTTCGATCTCCTCCAAAAGATCCTCTGCCTCGTCCTCATCGATCAGAAGATCGGCATTTCTCATGACCCGGTAAGGATGGGTGCACAGCACATCATAGTTCAAAAAGAGCTTGTCCATGTTGTGCTCGATGATCTCTTCCAAAAGGATCACATGGGTTTTGCACGCATCGTGAAACAGCTCGGGCGGAAGCTCGATAAAACGGGGCAGCACAGAGGGCACCTGTACGGTGGCAAACTCCACGTCCTCTTTTCCGCCGTTCTTCTTTTTCAAAAGTGCCGCCAGATTCAGGGTCTTGTTGCGGATCAGCGGGAACGGTCTGGAGGAATCCACCGCCATCGGCGTCAGCACCGGATAGATGTTCTCTTCAAAATACCGGTCCAGAAAATCGTTCTGCTCATCCGTCAGTGTCTCATGCTGGCCGATGATATGAAGCCCGCTGTGCTCCAGCTGCGGCACAAGACTTCTGTTGTAGGTGGAATACTGGAGCTGCACCAGCTCATGGGTCGCCTGATAGATCTGCTCGAGCTGCTGGGAAGGTGTCAGACCCGCAATGTCCTTTTTCATTACACCCGCCTGCTCCATATCCTTTAGTGAAGCCACGCGGACCATAAAAAACTCATCCAGATTGGAAGCGGTGATGCTCAAAAACTTCATCCGCTCAAACAAAGGGATCGTCTTATCTCTGGCTTCCCCCAGGATCCTCTGATCAAAGAGCAGCCAGGAAAGCTCTCTGTTCGTATAAAGCGACGGATCCCGAAGATCCACAGCCGCGCTCTGCAAGGCAGCTGTCTTTTCCTTCTTCGCCGTTTTTTTCAGCTTTCCCTTATCCTTCTTTGGTTTACTGTCTTCTGTTTTCTTTGTCATATCCTTAACCCCGTTTTCATTTCCTGTTATGATGCTTTCAAACAACAGCGCCGCCACGTCTTGTATGTCGTACAACAGGTCTTATATTGAAGACCTCCTCGAAGAAATCCGCTTTGGGGATCAAAAGTCCCATTTCCAGCGTCAGATCCTCTGAGGTATCGATGTTGATCATCAGCTTCTGCTCCTTGAGGCTCGCCTTGATGTGACTGAACTTTTCCCGGTAGCTTCTCACCAGGCCGTTTGCGATCTTCAAAATGGCCGTCAGCTTTGCCACCTTCAGATAAGACTCCTGATCAAGGAGCGTCAGCTTCCGAAGCTGGCTGTAATACTGAAAGTCCACCCGGTTGTACTTGACGATATTGGCCACGATCTCCCGCTCCATATGGGACAGTCCGATGATCTCGTTGGCCATGATAATGGAATAGGAGCACTCTCCCACATTGGCCATGCTGATGTATTTTCCGCAGTCATTGAGCCTTGCGGAAAGCTGCAGCATCAGGCGGTCTCTCTCCTTCAGTCCGTGGATTCGTTTCATACTGTCAAAGATCTCCAGCGCGATCTGCTCCATCAGGGCGCAGCGGCTGGCGTTAGACTGAAATCTGTGGCCGATGTTATCCGCGCAGGCCAGGATGTCCTTTACAAAATCATGCTCCGGCTTGATCAGTTTATTTTTCTCCGCATACTCATAGGCGATCCCGTCGCAAAGGCACACTCCCGGAGCCCACAAAAGGCGGGAGTCCATGGTCTCCATCATGCGGCGCACCATCTCCGTGCTGATAAAGAGCAACAGTGCATTCTCCTCGCTGATCCCCAAAAACCGGGAGATCTCCGCTCTGGAGGATTCCCGCATTTTATCCACAAACTTTTTGCATTCCTTTCGGGACAGAAAGCCGGGATTTTCCAGCCCAAGTATGGGACTTTGCATCACAAGCGACAGATAATCATCTACCAGGATGATATTCTCGATCTTGCGCCCTTCCAAAAACAGGCGTCTCATCACCTCAAACTGATTATCCACCTGCTCCTGGATGAGACGGATATACTCGGACTGGCGAACCTGCATGGACAGCAGTCTTTCCCGCAGCCGTAAAAGTCCGAGCCTGAGGTTCTGGGTTGCTACCAGCGCATCCTTGTCAAATAAAGAAATCTGGGTGCTGCCGCCACCGATATCCACAATGACGGTGCCCTTTCTGATCACGGACTCAAAGCTTTCCCCCTTGGAGGCGATGGCCTTGTAGTCCAGAAAACGCTGCTCGGAATTGCTGATGACCTCCACCTCGATCCCGGTTCTGGCCCGGATCCGGTCCAGAATGATGGTGGTGTTTTCCGTCTCCCGGATGGCGCTTGTCCCGTAAGCCTTGTAAGCATCCACCCGGTAGGACTGCATCACATCCCGAAACTCCTTTAGGATCCTGCAGACCTCTTCCACCCGCTGCTTGCTGATCTTGCCTGTATTGTAGGTATCGGTTCCAAGCTCCACTCTGTGGCGGATATGATCGATCTCCCGGATCCCGTTCTTTGCGGAGATCTCAAAGATCTTCATCGCCAGCTCATAGGAGCCTACATCAATGGCTGCAAAGGTTTTGTATGCCATACGCTTCCTTCTTTCCGATGATTTCTGTGATTTGCTGTTTTTCTGTGATTTGCTGTTCTGTTCGTGACTCGCTTCTCTCCTCACGAACCGTCGCCGTAGGCGCCTCATAAGCCAAGGAAAAAAGTCACCTTTGAATGCAAGCATTCTCGGTGTCCTTTTTCCAGTGACAAGCCGCTCTGTTCGTGACTCGCTTCTCTCCTCACGAACCGTCGCCATAGGCGCCTCATAAGCCAAGGAATAAAGTCACCTTTGAATGCAAGCATTCTCGGTGTCCTTTTTCCTTGGCTTGAGCGGCTTGTTATTTACGCTCAGTAATTCCCAAGGATCCGCAGATTCCGTGATTCCTCCCGCAGTCCCCGGAGGGCATTTTTCACGCCGCTGTCTGCCAGGTTTCCTTCAAAATCCAAAAAGAAGCGGTACTCCCAGTTTCTCTCCGGAATAGGCCTTGACTCGATCCGCGTCATATTCAGATCGTTAAAGATAAAATGCGACAGCAGATGGTACAGCGATCCGCTCTTGTGGGGCACCTCAAAATAGACGCTGATCTTTTTCGCATCCTTTTGATAGACCTTCTGGTTGGTGACCACGATAAAACGGGTGGAGTTATCCTTTTCCTGATTGATCCCGCGCTCTAAGATCTGAAGGCCATAGTACTGTCCCGCATAGGCACTGGCGACCGCCACCTGCGAAGGGTCATTGTCCTGCTTGATCTTCGCTGCCGCAAAGGCATTGTTTTTCAGGCCGATCTGCTGCCAGGGATAGCTGCCCAAAAACTCGGAGGATTGCATCAGCGCCTGCGGATGGGCATAGACACGCTGCACCTTGGAAAGATCCGTCCCCTCAAGCCCCAGCAGACAATGCTCCACCGGAATGATCTGCTCTCCTACGATATAGTTTTCAAACTCTGCGAGCAGATCATAGATCTCACTGACGATCCCGGCCGTGGAATTCTCGATCGGCAGCACGCCGAAATCCGCGCTTCCTTCATCAATGGCACTCATGGCATCCCGAAAGGTTTCCACGCAAAAGCTGGAGATCCGCTCCGGGAAAAACTGCTCCATGGCCGCCTGGGAAAAAGAGCCCTCAGCGCCCTGAAAGACCACCCTGACCTTTTTGCCCTCCGTCAGCGAATCCAGGCCGATAAAGGGAAGCTTGACCCGCTGCCCGCTCTGCTCGAGCTTTTGATACTGAAGCTTACGACTCAGGGACATGATCTGCTCGTACAGCTCTTCAATGCCCCGGCTGTTAAAATCATTATGTACCAGTTCCTTGACGGCCTTGATCTTCACCGCTTCCCGGTCCCGGTCAAAAACCCGCTTTCCGGTTGCGATCTTATAGTCTGCGATCTGCGAGCAGATCTCCATTCTCTTTTCATAACAGGCTACGATCTGCCTGTCGATCTCATCAATCTGATCGCGAAGTGCGAGCAGATCCGGCTGCTTTTCCATATCCTTGTCCTCATCTTCCTTTTTCTGCTATAAACTATCCTATTCAGTTTACCATTTTTCCGATAAAAAATCACGCTAAACTTTCAACGAACAAAGTGAAACCACCTGCGCCTTCGGAGCCGTTGTTTGCAGAAAAAAACTATGCTATAATAAAGCTGTATATAACCTCGTTTTTTCATATTCAAATTATACTTCGGGGGAGGGATCGTTATGAAGAAAAAAGGGCTCGTTGTGATCATCATCATTCTCGTTTTGGTACTCGGCCTTGGAGTGTATATCGTACTGAGCA
>JAILHW010000189.1 GCA_024695605.1 Lachnospiraceae bacterium
ATTACTATACCACATTTTTCCCGAAATGTCTCGAAAAAAAAGCCTCTTATGCCGTCAGACTTGCCCAAAACAAAGCGGTGTGATACATTCGTATTGTTAAATTTACAGGATACGAGGAAAATACCATGGATCACAGTCTCAATCTGATTCCCATAACGGATCTGGAAGCCCCGGAGCTTTCGGTCTATGCCCATGCTTCGGAAAAGGAGCTGATGCACTTTTACGAGCCTGCCAGCGGCATCTTTATTGCGGAAACCGCCAATGTGGTACTACGCGCCCTGGCCGCAGGCTATGAGATTGAATCCATGCTGGTTGAAAAAGAGCGTCTGACCTTAGAAGCCGGCCCTGTCTTTGACTGTGTTGCATCCATGTATGGTGAAGATGCCCTGGCAAAGATTCCCGTCTATGTGGCAGAGCACAGCGTTGTCAGCACCCTGACGGGCTATAACCTGGTAAGAGGTCTTTGGACGGTCATGAAGCGCAGGAAAAATGAAGAGCTCTCTTCCTTCCTGGCTGATAAAAAACGGATTGCTGTTTTGTATGATGTGGTAAATCCCACGAATGTGGGTGCGATCATCCGAAGTGCTGCCGCACTGGGAATGGATGGTGTAATTCTTTCGAAAAACAGTGTGGATCCTTTGACAAGACGGGCTACCCGGGTGAGTATGGGAACCGTCTTCCAGATTCCCTGGACAGTGACGAACATGCAGGCGGATCTCATCGAATATCTGAAAAGCCAGGGCTTTGCCTGCGCCGCCATGGCCCTTAGGGACGAAAGTCTGACGCCGGATGCTCCTGTTCTGAAGAAGGCCGATAAGCTGGCCGTCTTTTTGGGCACCGAAGGAACGGGACTTCCCGACGAGGTGATCGAAGGTTGCGATCACTGTGTCATGATTCCCATGTATCACGGGGTAGATTCCCTCAACGTTGCCGCCGCAAGCGCGGTCATCTTTTGGGCGCTGATGTAATGTATCAGTTTAGCAGTTGCTATGTATATACTTCTACGAGCAGTCGACGAGATCTGATGCTCCGGCGGCGAGTTACGGACGCCCACTTGTGGGCGCCGAATTGTCTGAGCTAAGCCGGAGTATGCAGATTCGGCGGATGCGGGGTAAATCCCGATCAATCCCTTCAGCTATCATAGTATGACAGCAACAGCTCCTCTGCCACCTTCACTGCTTCTGCGGCATCCTTGGAGTAGGCGTCTGCCCCGATCTGGGTGGCATAGTCCGGCGTGATCACGGCTCCGCCGATCATGATCTTACTCTTGCAGCCCTTCTCCATGGCATAGTGCACCACTTCTTCCATCTGGCTCATTGTCGTGGTCATCAGGGCAGACAGGCCGATGATATCCGCTTTTTCCCGGATGGCTGTATCCACGATGGTCTCCTTGGGAACGTCCTTGCCAAGATCCAACACCCTGAACCCATAGTTTTTAAGCATCAGCGCTACGAGGTTTTTGCCGATGTCGTGGATATCTCCCTCAACGGTCGCGATCACGACACATCCCTTGCTCTTTCCGTCAGAGCCCTCCATCAAAAACGGCTCTAAATACTCGATGGCATATTTCATGCTCTCTGCACTGGCGATGAGCTGCGGCAGGAAGTATTTCCCCTGATCAAACAGCTCTCCCACCGCATTGATCGCAGGCAGCAGCACATCATCCAGAATGGTTCTTGGCAAAATCCCGCTCTCATGGGCCGCTTTTGTAAATTCCACGATCTTGGCCTTATTGCCCTTCATGACGCCGTTTCGAACCGTCTGCAGCAGTTCATTTTCCGCGCCGCCGGCGGCGCTGTCCTTCCCTGCTCCGCCCTTTTGCCCGGGCCATGCGCCGTCCTTTGCAAGGGCCGCCGCACTGCTTCCGCTCTCTTCCAAAAGTCTGGAAACCTCCGGCGCTTTGCCGTCCTGTTCAAAGAGCTTTACCAGCGCTTCCGCCAGGGCGCGCTCCTTGAGCGTTTTTTCATATTCTTCTTTTTGGGTCTTTTCCTCCGCCTCTTCTTTCCGGCGGTTCATCTCCTCGATATAGGCAATATCCGCCTCCTCTTTGGCCAGCAGCAGATCCGATGCATACATGGCTGCAGTCAGAAGCTCCTGGTTGGGATTGGCGATGGCCATGGTCAGGCCGCTTTGGATCGCCATGGTCAAAAATGCACTGTTCACATAGCCTCTTTCCGGCAGACCGAATGAAATATTGGAAAGGCCGCAGATGGTGGCAAGCCCCTGCTCCTTGCAAAAACGGATGGTCTCCAGCGTTTCCAGCGCTGCGCGTGGATTGGCTCCCACTGTGCCGACCAGACCGTCTACCACGATATCCTCTCTGGTAAGTCCCATGGAAAGGGCCTGCTCCATGATCTTTTCGATCATGCTCTTTTTCTCATCCAGATCCTTGGGCAGTCCTTCATCCGAGACCGGCAGCAATATAAACATGGCGCCGTATTTTTTCGCCAAAGGAAGCATCCGCTCCATCCGGTCCGTCTCGTAGGATACCGAATTGATCAGCGCCCTGCCCGGATACCTGCGAAGCACTGCCTCCATGGCATCGGGAGATGTAGAATCCATACAAAGGGGCAGGGATGTCAGCTGGGATACCTGCTCCATCACGCGGATCAGAGTTTCTTTCTCATCGATACCGCTCATTCCCATGTTAACATCCAGCACGGAAGCGCCCCGCTCCTCCTGCTGAGTGACAAAGGTTTCCACCATGGAAAAATCACCTCCGCGGATCAGCTCCTGGAACTTCTTCTTTCCGGTGGGATTGATCCGCTCTCCGACGATCATAAACCGTCCGTCAAGGCCGAAGGAAAGGGTCTGTCTTTCACTTGCCAGATACCGGATCCCGGCTCCGACTTTTGGATCGAAAAGGGGCAATTTCTCATCCAGAGCGCTCCGATATTCCTTCACACTCAGGGCCAGCGCCTGTATATGCTCAGGCGTGGTACCGCAGCACCCGCCCACAATCGTGGCTCCGGCCGCAAGGACCAGCTTCATCTGCTCGGCAAACTCCTCAGGTCCCATATCATAAATGGTCTTTCCGTTATCATCCAGCTTGGGAAGACCCGCATTGGGCTTTGCGATCACAGGCACCCTGGCAACACTCTTCATCTCTCTTATCACTTCTGCCATTTTGTCAGGTCCTGTTGAACAGTTCGCGCCCACCGCATCTGCCCCCAGAGACTGCAGCACCACCATGGCCGTTTTCGGATCCGTTCCAAACAGCGTTCTGCCATCCCCCTCGAAGGTCAGCGTTACCATCACGGGAAGATCACATACCTCCTTGGCCGCGATCAGGGCAGCCCTGCTCTCCTGCAGGCTCATCATGGTCTCGATCACAAGCAGATCCGCGCCGCCTTCCTTCATTGAAAGGATCTGCTCCTTATAGACATCTACCAGCTCTTCGAAGGCCAGATCACCGATGGGATACAGCTGTCTGCCCGTCATGGTCAGATCCCCGGCCACAAGCGCAAGATCTCCGACTGCTTCCTTGGAGAGTCTTACGAGCTTTTGATTGATGGCATCCAGATCCTCCTGCAGCCCATACTCCGACAGCTTGATCCTGTTCCCTGTAAAGGTAGGGGCATAAACGATATTGGTCCCGGCCGATACAAACGCTCTTTGCAGCTCCTTCAGGGCATCCGGATGCTCCAGGACCCACTGCTCCGGGCAGACTCCCGTGGGCATTCCTGCCTTTTGCAGATTAGAGCCGGTCCCTCCGTCCAACATCAAATAGTTAGCGGCCGCTAATTTTTTAAACTCTTCCTTCGTCATTCCCCTGCTTTATCCTTTCCAATAACGCCTCAAAATACTGCGGAAGCG
This sequence comes from Lachnospiraceae bacterium, assembly GCA_024695605.1. Classification (GTDB taxonomy): domain Bacteria; phylum Bacillota; class Clostridia; order Lachnospirales; family Lachnospiraceae; genus RGIG7926. Next base: position 3,817 of record JAILHW010000189.1, read on the forward strand.
GTGCATCCACAACCACCTGCTGCCCGGTGCGCGGATGTATAAATCCAAGCCGCATGGCATGCAGGCATTGTCCCCGCATCCCTTCCGGTACAGCGCATGTAAGGCCGGCCTGTGTCAGTTCCTTTTTCAGTCTCTTATACTCGCTCTGTGCATCAGCGCTGCCGCCCTCCGGCGCCTTAAACCGACCGTAGATCTCATCTCCCAGAAGGGGATGTCCCAGATCTGCCATATGCACGCGGATCTGGTGGGTACGGCCTGTTTCCAGCCTGCATTCGATATAGGACAGCTTCCCAAACCGCTGCAGCACAGTATAATGCGTAACGGCCCTCTTGCCCTTTCCATAGGGGGCTATCGCCATTTTCTTCCGGTTTTTCTCATCCCGTCCGATAGGTTTGTCGATCACACCCTCATCTGCCTGAACCGATCCCCAGACCAGTGCCCTGTAGGTTCTCTCTATGCTGTGCTCTGCCAGCTGCGCCGCCAGAGACTGATGGGCCATGTCATTTTTGCAGATGATGAGTGACCCTGTCGTATCTTTGTCGATTCGGTGTACGATCCCGGGGCGCAGCACGCCGTTGATCCCGGAAAGCTGTCCCCTGCAATGATACAGCACTGCATTTACCACCGTATCCGTCATATGTCCCGGCGCCGGGTGCACCACCATATTCTTGGGCTTGTTGATCACAAGCACGTCTTCATCCTCATACAGAATATCCAAAGGGATATCCTGGGGTAACACCTCAAGATCCTGCGGCATGGGCAGCTCTACCCTGATCACACTGCCCTCCTTTGCCTTAAAGGAAGCCTTCACCGGTTTTTCATCCACGGTCACGGCCCCGTCCGCAATGAGCTTTTGCAAAAAGCTGCGGGATTTGTCCTCCAAAAGAAGGCTGAGCAGCTTATCGATTCGCTGCTCCTGTATCGTGCCATCCACATCCAGAAGGATCACCGCACCGTGATCCACATCGGTTATCTGTTTGGTATCCTGCATCCTGATCCTCTTTTATCGCTTTAACGCTCCGGGGTCTGCTTCCTGTTTTTTCGTTCCAAAAACCGCATATCCTCTTCCTTCCAGACAAACAGAAGAAAGATCACCAAAACGGCCACTCCTACGCTCACGCAGATATCCGCCACATTAAAGACGGGAAAATTGATCAGTGAAACATAGATAAAATCAATGACATAGGAGAGCCTGAGTCTGTCAATGAGATTCCCGATCCCGCCGGCAAAGATCATGGAAAGGCAGAGATGCCATGCCAGATACCGCTTTCCGGAGGGCACCCTGGACAGTACAAGGATCACTGCGCAAGCCATGATGAGCGCAGCGATCACAAACACGATCTGTGCATTCTGCAGCATGGAAAAGGCCGCGCCGCGGTTTTCCAGATAATGAAGCTGCAGCACGCCGTCGATGAGGATCAGATCCTCTTTTTCCGCAAGATAAGATACCGCCGCGCTCTTGGTCAGCTGATCTGCCGCGATCAATAACAGCACCAGCCCGATATCCAGACACCATGCTCCGACTCTTTGTTTCGTCGCTTTTTTATCTTCCAATGGTTTACTCCTTCAGATCCTCTTCGCTGACAAAGATCTCCTTCACTCCGGCCAGCATCTCTTCCTTCGTCACGGTGCTGTCGATCACGGCTTTTCCGATAGCCTTCAGCAGAATAAACTTCACCGTTCCGTGCTCTGCCTTTTTATCGTTCATGGTAAGCTCCACGATCTTCTCCGGATCGATGTCGCGAACCGTGATCGGCAGATTGAAGGGTACAAACATATCCCGAATCTCATAGTACTCATCAAAGGAAAGCATCTGTCTTTTGTAAGAGATAAAGGCCGCCGCAACGCATCCGAGCGCCACGCACTCTCCATGCTTTAAGCCAAAATCCTTCGCTTTTTCGATGGCATGTCCCAGGGTATGCCCGAAATTCAGAAGTGCCCGCTCTCCCTGCTCGGTGGGATCCTTTTCCACGACCTTTCTCTTGATGTCACAGCTGTTGTACAAAAGAAGGGACATAACCTCCGGATCCATATCATCGATCTCATACAAGTTGTTGATGAGCCACCCGTAAAAGGAGCCGTCCTTGATGAGTCCTGCCTTCAGAACCTCACCCATGCCGCTGGCAAATTCCCGCTTAGAAAGGGACTTCAGTGTCGATATGTTGGTATAAACCAGTCTCGGCATCTTGAATGCGCCGACCATGTTTTTGTACTGATCAAAATCCACCCCGGTCTTGCCGCCTATGCTGCTGTCCACCTGGGACAAAAGACTGGTAGGCACCTGCACAAAATCGATCCCCCGCAGATAGGTGGCTGCAACGTAGCCTGTCAGATCCCCGACCACACCGCCGCCCAGGGCCAGGAGCATATCCTTTCTGTCAAATTTGTTTTCGATCAGAAAGCGGTAAACGCTCTTTACCGTATCCAGATTCTTGTTTTCCTCTCCTGCCGGAAAGGTGAACACCTCTGCCCGGGCAAATGTATCCGAAAGCACCTTTTGTACCTGCTCGCCGTACAGCCCTCCTACGTTGGAATCCGTTACGATACAGATCCTGCTCTCCTTTGGGCAGACCTTCAGAAGCTCCTTGCAAAGCTGATCAAAGCCTTCCTCAAATACAATGTCATAATCCGCCGTATTCCTGCAGGCTACGGTCATTCGTTTTTCTTTGATCTCCGTTATCATGGTTGTTCCTTTCTTATTCTTGCTCATTCACGGTCCCGCACAACATCCCCATACACAGAAAGAGACTTCCTGTAGCTCCAGGAAGTCTCTGATTCATCCTATGAACGATCCTTAATCTACATTGATGCTCGGTACATCAAAACTGCCGGAGATGATATCCTGGAAATCTCCGGAAATATCAACGGAAGCAGGTGTCAGGATAAAAATGCAGTGAGAGATCTTCTGCAGATTCCCCTTGATGGCGTAAGTGGAACCGGATGCGAAATCGATGATCCTCTGTGCCAGATCCATCTCCAGTCCTTCGAGGTTCAATACCACGGTACGGCCTGCAAGCAAAGTGTCTGTAAGAGTTCTTGCATCTTCAACATTCACCGGTTTGATCACGCATACTTCCATTCCATCTTCACCCCTTTTCGTTTGTCTGACTGGTTTTACTTCTTTTCTGCTCTTAAAAGGTCTGATCGGCTGAGCCTTGGGTTCATCCTCTTCATCGTCGTAATCATCCTCTTCCGGCTCAGGCTTGGAAAACAGAGACCTTCTCGGTCTTACTTCCTCTTCCTCTTCTTCCTCATCTTCATATTCATCATCATATTCGTATTCTTCATCAGAATCTTCATTCCACTTCATCTTGTTGATCACTGAATCCATTATGCTCATTGCTTCTGCCTCTCCTCCTAGTCACTTCACACTCTGACTGTAATCTCGTGCGCCGAAGATCGCCGTCCCGACGCGAACCATGGTAGCTCCCTCTTCAATAGCGACCTCAAAATCTCCTGTCATCCCCATCGAGAGAACATTCATAGATACATTATCAATGTTTTTCTGCATTATGTCAACAGATAATTGTCTTAATTTCGCAAAAAATACCCTGTTTTCCTCTGCATTTTCAACGAAGGGAGCGATGGTCATCAGACCGCAGACCGAAACGCCCTCGAGGGCCGCAATGGAAGCCACCTCATCAAGTACCTGCTGCGGCGAATAGCCGAACTTACTCTCCTCTCCCGCAACATTTACCTCTAAAAGGATCTTCACCGTTTTGTTATGCTTAACGGCTTCCTTGGAGATCTCCTCTGCCAGCCTCAGGGAATCCACGCTGTGGATCATCTCCACCTTATCGATGATATACTTGACCTTATTGCGCTGCAGATGTCCGATCAGATGCCACTGGATATCCTTGGGCAGCACCTCATATTTTTCCACCAGCTCCTGCACCTTGTTCTCGCCGAAGATCCGGCAGCCGTGATCATACAAGACCTGCAGCTGCTCTGCCGGGTGGGTTTTGCTCACCGCGATCAGGGTGCACTGCTGGCCGTGGGGGCTGCGGCTTTGGGCACTGTCCACACGGGTTTTGACTGCGTCGTATTGTGTGATTAAGTAGTCCATATTCATCTCCTTTATTCGTAGAGGAACTGATCCGGTTTTACACTCTCCGCATCCAACACAATGTAATCATACTCCGACAGTCCATACTGTGTGTTGGACTTGACGATGGAGTACTCATCATTCTGGTAGAGTATGCTGATCATGGTAAAATCCGCATAGCCCTTATTCATGTTATAAACACCATTCACGGTTTCCATTACACCGACGGTATAGGAGCCGTCCTCGTTCTGTCCCGTCAGGCCGTAGGTATCCGCGCCCTCTGGCAGTATGATCCGCTCTCCCGCCGTAAACTCCTCGGAGTCCACGTAATAGTAAACATCATCGCTGTTGTAGATCTTGCAGTCTCTGAAAACAGTGCGCTTCTTGCCCTCTTCGGTATCAAATACCTCCACCAAAAAGCCGCCGTCCTTGGAATTCTTCGAATCCATCTTATAGGCACAGGGGATCAAAAAGAGCTTCTTTTCCTGAATGGCACTGTTGGGCACCTTGAGCCCCTCCTCCTGTCCGAGCAAAATCTCCACGGACAGATACCGCTCCTGTGCAAAGGTAATGCAGGAGTTGGTGAAATCCAGTTGTACGTAGCTGCCGTCCTCATTCAAAAGCAGGGTTACCTTCGCCCAGGCTTCATAACGGTTTTTCAGAAACCGTACATTGACATACTCCTTCTCCTCGAGTTGGGCTGCACGCTCCAGATCCATGGGGATCACAATGGACCACTTCTCGGAATCGATCAGCTTATAGGCCGCATCCGAGGAGGAAACCAGCTCTCCCGAGGTGGGAACCGTGCGCTGCGCCTTTTCCTCAAACAGTGCCATCGTTACATCCTCCGGCCGGAGGTTCTCCAGACCGTCAGACCCGAAGACCACGGTACCGCTCTTGGGTGCATACACAAAGTTGGAGCTGTCGCCGCCGCTGATCATCTGCAGCTGGTCAAGCATATTGTAGTTGGACAGCTTCAGCGCATTGGAAGTCACCTGCGAATAAAACGGATACAGGCTCTCAAACCTGGTTTCGGAAAACTCCTTCTGGAACCGGATCGCCATATCGCGGATCTCGGAAAGATCCGTATCCGACAAAAGCACATCCTCCGACTGGGACCGGATCATCTCTCCGATCTTTCCGGAGCTGTCAATGGAATAGACCAGATCTCCGGCGGCCACATGCTCACCCTCTCTGGCAAAGAAGTTCAGGTATCCCGCTCCTGTGCAGGGATAGCTTTCCTCCTGTCTGATGGCAATACCTTCATAAATGTTGGAAACGCTCAGTGACCCTCTTACCACCTCATAGCTGACGATATGCTTGGAGCTGAAAAAGGCCACCACCTGAATGATCATATAACCGAGGAGAAATAAGAGGACAACGGTGCCGATATTGAACTTGAGAGAGAATCCCTTTCTCTGAAAATCACCGATGTTTGTGATATTGTCTTTACGTTGTTTTTTTCTGCGTCTGTTACTCAATCTTTTACTCCAAAAACAGCCCCGGGGTTTCCGAGGCTGTCAAAAGGCAATTTCTGTGCCCCTTACAGGGATACGATCACTTTGGACTTTAAGGACTCATCCAGTTCGCTCTCATTGCGTCCTACGCTTAAGATGAAATCAACCTGGAACTTGTCGCTGATCTGCTCTAATTTTCCGATCACTGCGGTGATCTCGTCCTTCTCCTCCAGCTTGGCAAGGTTCAGGAAGTTATCCAGATACATCTGCTGCAGGTCATGGTCCTGGGAAATGATCCCGTAAATGAAACCGATGAACTCATCGCTGTTAGCGATCTCATACTGGGACAGGTCGATGAGTCTGACCTTATTATTCAATTCATACATATGTTTTGCACTTTTATCCAGGTAAACGATATTGCCGGAAGATTCCTGCACCTGTGCGTTCACTTTCTCAAGCAGATGCTTGGTCTTTCCTTTTCCCTTATTCCCAACAATAAGCTGTACCATAATAGTCCTCCTGTGAAAAAAATAATGTAAATCTGTATATCAGTATAGCCTGTTTTGTCAAAATTGACAACCCACTTTACCCTATTTTCCCTAAAAGCCCTACCATTTCCTGATAGAGAATGCCACGCTCGCTGCAGCCCAAGATCACGGCCACATAGGGATTGCCCGAGGAGTCCCTGCTCATCAGCACAAGACAGTTTCTGGCAGCGTTTGTGGTGCCTGTTTTTCCGCCTACCACGGTGATCCCTTCGGGCGGGGTATATTCACCCTTCAGGAACAGATTTGTCGTTGAGGTTTCGTAGGATTTCCCGTTTCCTTCACTGTCATGATACACGGTATCGTAGTGATCCATATGGATGATGGAGGTGAAGGTCTCATACTGCATGGCTGCCGCAAAGATCAGATACATATCATAGGCGGTCACATAGTGATTGTCCGCCGTCAGGCCATGGGGATTGACGAAATTGCAGCCCGTAGCTCCGAGGCTTTTGGCCTTCTCATTCATCATCTCGGCAAACCCTTCCACAGATCCGCCCACATGCTCGGCGATCATCACGGCCGCATCATTGGCCGACTGCATCAACAGTGCGTGCAGTGCCTGGTCCATGGTCATGGTGTCTCCGGGCTGCAATCCGCAAAGGGTTGCTCCCGATTCATTGATCAGCACCTGATCGGAAGCCGTCATCACCTCATCGAGTCCGCACCGGTCCAGTGCCACCAGGGCAGTCATTACCTTTGTCAAAGAAGCCGGCGGGAGCTGCAGGGTCTCATCCTTGGCATAGATCACACGCTTATGGTTGACATCGCACAGGATCCCGCTTGTAGCCTCTGTCAGATCCACCGCATCCGACGGCAGTGTGGTATCGTCCCGGACACACAGATCCTCGGCAAAGGCCTTTGCCCTGCCGGATCCCACATCAATGCCGCTGCCCTCAGAAAGTGCATAAGCGGATACAGGCGGATCCAGCTGATACGGCATACTTACCTCCTTGCCGGAGCAGCCGCTCAAAAAAGCGATCGCCGAAAGACAAACGGCCAGCGCTCTGCCCCTTTTTCCGGTCAGCTTGCAGACATTCATTTATACATTTCTCTCCATTCCAGATCTCCCCGCGAAAGCGCTTTGATCAAAAGCTCGGCTGTTGCCAGATTTGTCGCCAGCGGGATATTGTGCATATCGCACAGATGTACCACATTGTTCACATCCGGCTCATGTACCTTTGGCGTCAGCGGATCTCTCAAAAAGATCACCAGGTCGATCTCGTTGTTCTCGATCTGTGCACCGATCTGCTGTTCTCCTCCAAGGTGACCTGCCAGCTGCTTATGCACCGTCAGGTTGGTCACTTCCTCAATGAGCCTGCCCGTGGTGCCTGTGGCATAAAGATCATTTTTACTCAGGATCCCCCGATACGCGATGCAGAAATTCTGCATCAGTTTTTTCTTTGCGTCATGCGCAATCAAAGCAATGTTCATCCTACCTTCTCCTTTTCGTCCCCCAACTGATAACCATCCGCATATATACTATGCGAACTTTCGCTCCGCCTGCAGTCTGACATTCAGCACGATCCCCATACCGATATACAGACTGAGCAAAGATGTCAGACCATAGCTGACGAAGGGCAGCGGAATACCCGTATTCGGCAGCATCCCCGTTGCAACGGAAATGTTCAAAAAGCTCTGGAACCCCACCAGTGTCGCCATTCCCGATGCGATCAGCATCCCTGCGGTATCCTTGGCCCGCCTGGCGATCGACAGGCATTCCAAGGTGATCAGAAGCAGCAGTCCGATGACCACGCTGCATCCGATAAAGCCCAGCTCCTCTCCCACTATGGCAAAGATAAAGTCCGTCTGCGGCTCGGAAATAAAGTTACCGTTCTTCACCGAGCTGATATCCTCATTGTCCAGCCCCTTCCCCGTCAGCTGTCCGCTGCCGATGGCCATCTTGGAGTTATCCTGCTGATACCCCTCTGCAGTAGAATACTCCTCCGGATTCAGCCATGCCAGGATACGGGTCTGCTGGTATTCCTTGATGATCTTCTGATTCGGCTGCAGCACCAGCGTCAGGAAAATGACCCCGACGGGTACCACCACCACCAGCACGCCCAGTATGATCTTATAGCTCAGGCCGCTGATGAACAGAAGGCTTAAAAACACCAGTACGATCAGGATACTTGTGGAAAGATCCGGTTGATCCACGATCAGATAAAGCGGTGGAAGAAGCAGTCCGATCATAGCCAGAAGTGTCTTGAGGGAGTTGATGCTCTCTTTCTTTTTCATCATATACTGTGCATAGAATAAAATCAATAAAATTTTCGCCGTTTCAGAGGGCTGAAACTGGATCCCGGCGATCTCCACCCATCGCCTTGCATTGTTGACACTGCGGCCGAAAAACCGCACCAAAAGCAGCAAAATGATGGTCGCTGCATAAAAGACCCAGTAAAAGCGCAAAAACACGGAATAATCAAACAGCGAAAGCAGCACCAGAAAGAGAAGCCCTACCAAAAAACCCATGATCTGCCTGCTCCTGAAGCCCTCCTGGGCACTGCCGATCACAAGAATCCCCAGCACGGTTATGGCGATCATATAAATGATCAGTTTAAAATCATAATCTCCGATTCGATAGTTACGAAGCATATCAGTCTCCTGCGTTCTGAACAGCGGAGGTCTCTCTGGCCTTTCCGGTGATCAGATCTTCTTCCTTTTCCACCTTGAAAAAGTATTTAATGATGTCTTCCGAAAGCTGTGCGGCATAGTCCGAAGCATATCCGTACGCGATTCTGCAGGCCATAGCCATCTTCGGCGCCTCATAGGGCGCATAGCAGACAAAGAGCGCATGGTTGGCTCTTCGCTTGTTCTCCTGCGCCGTTCCGGTCTTACCGGCTACCGCAAAGGGTAGCTCCTGATAGTATTCCTTATCCTCTACCACCTTTCGCATACCCACATGGATGGCGCTCCAGGTCTCAGGCTTAAGCTCCACCTGATTTCTGACCTCGGGGGTAAACTCCTGCAAAAGGTTTCCGTCCGTATCCGTGGTCTTGTCGATCAGACTTAAGGTATAGCAGGTCCCGTTGTTGGCCACGGTGGTCACATACCTGGCAAGTCCGGCCGTGGAGAAGTTGTTGGTACCCTGTCCGATGGCGGAACGGATCGCATCATAGTCTGACAGCTTGGGGGCCGACTCCGGAAGCTCCACACCGGATTTATCCGAAAGTCCGAACAGATCCGCATAGTGGGCCAGACGCTCCAGACCCTTTTCACTGTTATACACACCGTTCTCCAGACTCATGCGGTAGGCCGACTCAAAGAAAAAGTAGTTGCAGGAGTGCTCGATGGCTCCCGTGATGGTCAGCTCTCCATGGGCCCCCGGGGAGATCCAGCACTTTGCCGGAGGCGTAATGGTATCCCACACGCCGTGGCAGGTGATCCCCTCTCCCACATTCACCGTGCCCTCCTCAAGCACCGCCGCACTGGTGATCATCTTAAAGGTGGATCCGGGTGCGGAAAGCTGCTGGGTCGCATAGTTCCACATGGGCTGGGACAGATCATAGTAGATCTTGTTATAGTATTCCGAATCGATGGAATTGGTCAGTCTGTTGTTGTCATACCCCGGATAGGTGACAAGTGCCAGCACCTCCCCATTGTTGGGATCCGTGATGACGCAGGATCCGGAGCAGGGATCCAGGGCCAGCTGGGCCGGGGTGATCTCCAGACGCTTGATCTTATCCAGCATAAAGGCATAGGGCGTCTTTTCACCTGAGGAAAGCGCGGCGCGTTCCTCATCCGTGGCATTGACGATGTTCTGTTCCATCAGCAGATTGCATACATCCATGGGCGTGATCTCGTCGTCCAGGAGCATGTATTTATACAGCCTCTTGTTAAAGTACTCATTCTGCGTCAGCATCTGGCAGATCATGTCCACGAGCTTGCCGTAAACCTCCTCCGAATCGGAGTATTTGGCATCCAGCTCCAGCCTGGTCACATCCAGCCAGCCCTTGGAGATCAGGTGATTTAAATAGGTCTTCAGGGAGATCCGCTCATCCTTTTTCCAGGCGACATAGATCTCATCCTCCTCAGAGATCTCATCCGTCAGAATCAGATTTTCCTTCTCCAGCATATCCACGATGGCCAGCTGATAGACCTGATACTCCAGATTCAGCTCATTATAGGGCGTATCCAGGGTCAGCATCTCTTCCCTGAGCGTCTCGATGGCCCGCTCCTGCTTTTGGTGAAAGGCGGAAAAAACAGCCCTCTCCGTCTCCTTTGCCCCCTCATGGGTAAAGTGGGACAGATCAAATACCCCATTCTGGAACAGGGCAAAATATACGTCATAGATCGGGATCAGGATATGGGAGGAGGATTCATTCTCTCCCAGCACAAACTCCTTCTCCGGCGTCAGCTTCGATACGATGATACCGGCGATCTTTTGCTCCAGCAGGTTATAAACCGCCTTCTGCAGCTTTTTATCGATGGTCAGATACACATCATTTCCCGTAACGGGCTCCGTTCGCTGGGAGGTCTCGATCACCTTTCCAAGGTTATCCACGTAAATGACCTCTTTTCCCTTCCGGCCCTGGAGCGTTGTCTCCATATACTGCTCGATCCCCGCCTTACCGACCAGGTCCGTCAGCGAATAATTTTCATTTTCATCCGAGAGCTGGTCATACTCCTCTGTGGAGATCTTGCCGATGTAGCCGATCAGATGGGAAAAATACACGCTGTCCACGTATTTGCGGATGGTATCCTCCTCCACCGTCACGCCCTCAAGGCGGTCGGAATTCTCCATGACCATAGCCACCGTCTGGTCGGAAACATCCGTGGCTACGGTGGTGGCGATGTACTTCTGGAAGGAATTCAGACTCATGGCATAGCGGATCGTGACGATCTTCAACAGCTTCTCCTTGGTATAACCGCTTCCCACGATAAAGCTGGATTTGCGGTCCTCCGGATCCATATACTCGCCGATACCGAACTTCTTGCTGCCTGCCAGGTAATCGATGACCTGGGCGGCGGTAGCTGTCTTCTGGGTATATTCCAGATCCTCGATCCTCTGCTTGCCGTAAACATCCGCCAGAAAGCGCTGCAGTCTGGTACCCTCCTCGGTGAATGCAAACTCGTTATTGCCATCGACAATGATGGAAAAATCCCCGACGATCTTATCTCCGCCCGCTTCGATCAGATCGATCAGCTCGGAGATCGTTGCGTTGAGCTTTGCATTTTTTCCTCTTCCGGATTCATACACATCCTCGATCATCACGGAATAGGCCAGCTCGTTGTAGGCCAGCAGCTCGCCGTTTCTGTCGTAGATCTTGCCCCTGGTGCAGTCCAGCGGCCGCTCCTTTCGGATGATCAGACGGAAATTGTTCAGATACTCTTCTCCCTTGACGATCTGCAGATCGAACAGGCGATAGACTAAAAGTCCGGAAAGCGTTACAAAGATCAGCGTCAGCACAAAGATCCTGCTCGTTATGAAACCAATGATCTCATCCCGTATGGTTTTCAGCATACTGCTTCCTTTCTCCTAGAGTGATAATGCACTTTGCTGTGAATCCAGCTTCAGGGTCACGGTTCTGATCGGCGGATAGACCAGCATGGTCAGAAGCACCGTATATACCATTTCCGGCAGGATCACATACATCATATAATGGGCAAAATCGAATCTGCCGCGCAGCAGAAACTGCAGCACATAGCAGACGATCCCATACAAAAAGTCACTGACCATGATCAGGATCAGCGGCAGCTTGATATCCTCCTTGTAAAAGATCTGCTTAAAGGCGCCGTTCATGTACCCGATGTACATAAAGACCAGGGCATGAAAGCCGATGATATCGCCGTAAAACAGATCCCATAAAAGCCCTGCAAAAAAGCCCGTCAAAAGCCCTGTACTCGAACCGCACATAAAGCCGAAGGCCGCCACAAATATGATCAGAAGATTCGGGGATACGGAGCCGAAGGCGATCCATTTTCCCACGGTGGTCTGCAGCACAAAGGCCACGATCATGATCAGCACGATAAAGACAGTCCGCTTCATTGATCCTCCCCCTGCATCTCCGCGCCGTTCTTTCTGGTGGTGACCACCAGCACCTGCTGCAGATGAGAAAAGTCCACTGCCGGCGTCATATACCCGGAATTCGTCAGATGATTGGCGTCCGGATTGATCTCCGTTACATAGCCGATGAGGATCCCCGGCAGATACTTGGTGCTGATATAGGAGGTGACCAGCTTATCCCCCTCCTTTACCGTTCCCTCCTCGGCAACGAGCTTGGAAAAGGTGATCATACCGCTCTTCATGGTTTCCAGGTTCCCCTCCACGATACAGTTATCCTCTGTGGAAAGCACCATGGCGCTGACAGAGGAGGAATCGTTGATGATGGAAAGCACCTTGGCCCAGTCATCCCCCACCTCGATGATACGCCCTACCAGGCCGGAACCTGCCATAACGTTCATATCCACCTCGAGGCCATCCTTTTGTCCCTTGTCGATGACAAAGGTGGAAAACCAGTTGCCCGGATCCTTGGAGATCACATGGGCACCGATCTTTTCATAGTTCTCATACTGCTCATCCAGCTGATAGAGCTCCCGCAGGTGGCTGAGCTCATACTTGTCCTGCTGGAGCGAGTTGTTCTCGATCTCCAGACGGTCCAGCTGCTCACGGAGCCTGTCGTTTTCCGCCATCACATCCCTGATATTGACCACTTCCTCTTTTCTGCGGCTCAGGGATTCTCCGATGCGGCTGACACCTGTCTGAAACGGAATAATAACGCCGCCTGCCAGATTTGACAGGGGCGTTGCCAGAAAGTCCGTAAAGAAGGTGACACCCATTAACACGATGCAAAAAACGGTGAGACCCAATAACAGATATTTACTTGGAACCGTAACACTTCTGCGTTTTCTTCTCATAGATTAAATCGTTGCTCCTCCGGGAAGATAGGCTACTGATTTGTAGTTATCATCCGTAATGATCCTTTGCAGTCCCAGTGCCACACTCTCCATGGGATGCTCTGCCACATTGACGCGAAGGCCCGTGCCGTTGCTGATCAGCTGTGACAGAAAGGCCACCTGGCAGGCTCCGCCGGTCAAAAACAGACCCTGTCTGTAAATATCCGCAGCCAGCTCGGGCGGCGTTCTCTCCAGGATCAGTTTGATATTGTCAATGATGGTTCTGAAATGCTCCTTTAGGCAGTCATCCACAAGATCCGTGGGGATCTCGCGCTCCACCGGAAGGCCTGATACAATGTCCCGTCCGTAAACCACTGCCGGCAGATCCTCTTCCTCCAGACTGGATAACTGGTTTTTCACCTTTTCGGAGGTCTTCCCGCCGATGATGAGGGAATACTCCTTGCGGATGGCCGCACGGATGGAATCGTCAAACTTCAGACCGCCCACCTTGATCAGGCGGCTGACCACGATCCCTCCCAAAGATAAGATCGAGATCTCCGTGGTATCGTACCCCACATCCACCACCAGAACGCCCTGGGAGTTCTTGACATCGATATCCAGTCCCAGACCGTCTGCAATGGCCTTTTCCACCACCATGACGGATTTTGCCTTGACATTGGCATTCTTTACCAGATCGTAAAAGGCTCTTTTTTCCACGTCTGTCACATCCGTGGGAACAGCAATGTAGTAATCCGCCGCGCGGACGCTGCCGCCGCAGATCTCCTCCATAAAGCAGTGGATCAGCGTCTGCATATTGTTGATATCAGCGATCACGCCGTTACAGAGGGGATAGGAAATGTGGATGTTGCCCGGGGCCTTTTCATACATGTCAAAGGCGTCATCCCCGTAGGCAAACAGATTCCCCTTGCCCTCGATGGCGATCATATTTTTCTGACAAAAAACACCGTTTTCCGCGTTTGAACTGATCTTTATATTGCTGGTTCCCAAATCGATTCCGAATGCTAATGACGACATTGCAGATCTCCTCTCTCCTGAAAACTGAAATAGGTTCCATCCCCTATGATGATATGGTCCAGAAACGCAACCTCCAAAAGCTCTGCCGCTTGTTGCAGGCGCTTTGTGACCATTCTGTCTTCTGTGGAAGGATCCGGATTGCCGCTGGGATGGTTGTGCAGCAAAATGATCCCCGATGCATTCAACAAAAGTGCCTGCCGCAGAATCTCACGGCTGGAAACAAGGGACATATTCAGCGTCCCCGTTGACAGGACGCGGTCCCGGATTCTCTGATCGGCGCTGTTTAAAAACACGACGATACACTGCTCCGTTTCCAGATGGCGCATCCGCTCCATATAGGCCTCTGCCACCAGTCTCGGACTGGAGAGCGTAACGTCCTTTTTAAACCTGGCAAGCGCCATCCGTCTGGACAGCTCAGCGATGGCCAGAAGCTTGACCGCCTTGACCTCTCCGATGCCGGTAATCCCTTTCAGATCCTTGACGCTCAGATGGTTCAGCCCCAGGATCCCCGCGTCACTGCCGCAGAGCTCGAGCACCTGGCAGGCCAGGGTGATCGCATCCTTTCCCGGCGAACCTGTGCGCAGGATAATGGCCAAAAGCTCCTCATCTGTCAGGGTTTCCGGACCGTAGTCCAAAAACCTGTCATAGGGGAGTATCTGTATCCTTCTTTTCTGATAATTCTGAAACATATCCGGTCCCTGTTTTCTGACCGAAAGCCGGGTATCTCTGCCAAGAATCCCCGTATCCCACAAAATGCGCAAAATCGCGCACATTAAGAAATTATAGCACAGTGCTCTTAAAAAGTCATTATATATCCTGCATTTTTCATTTCCTGCAAGGACCGAAGCATCCCGTATTTGGCATGCGGGAAGGTCAGTCCGCCCTGAAAATACACCGCATATGGCTCCTTCATGGGCCCGTCTGCCGAAAGCTCGATGGAGGAGCCGGAAACAAAGGCTCCCGCCGCCATAATGACCTTGGCATCATACCCGGGCATATCCCAGGGCTCGGGCGTTACAAAGCCGTCCACAGGCGCCGCTGCCTGGATGCCCCTGCAAAATGCCTCCAGCGCGCCGGGCTCCTTCAGCTTTACGGCCTGAATGATATCATAGCGCTCCGCCTCTGCCTTCGGGATCACCTCATAGCCCAGCTTCTCATACAGTGCAGCCGCAAAGATGGCACCCTTGAGGGCACTCGCCGTGACCGTCGGTGCCAGGAACAAGCCCTGGAAAAAGCTCGGCAGCACGCCAAGGGAGGCGCCCACCTCCTTGCCAAGTCCCGGAGAGGTCAGCCTTACTGCGGCATTTTCAATGCATTCTTTTTTTCCTGCAAGATATCCGCCGATGGGTGCCAGTCCGCCGCCCGGATTTTTAATGAGGGACCCGACCACCAGATCCGCTCCCACCTGCGTAGGCTCGATCCGCTGGACAAATTCTCCGTAGCAGTTATCCACCATGCAGATCACATCACTTTTGATCTCCTTGATAAAACGGATCAGCTCCCCGATCCTCTCTACCGAAAGGGTATCTCTTGTCTCATAGCCCTTGGATCTTTGGATCGTCACCATCTTGGTCTTTTCGTTGATGGCATTTCTGATACCGTCCAGATCAAATTCTCCATCGGGCAAAAAATCCACCTGACGGTAGGTGATACCGTACTCAGCCAAGGAGCCTTTCGAGGGTCTGATGCCGATGACCTCCTCCAGGGTATCATAGGGCTTTCCCACAGGAGATAACAGCTCATCTTGGGGACGCAGGTTGCTCATCAGCGCCAGCGCCAGAGCGTGGGTGCCGCAGGTGATCTGGGGACGCACCAGGGCATCCTCCGTTTGAAAGATCTCTGCATACACCGCCTCCAGGGTATCCCTGCCGATATCATTGTAGCCGTAGCCCGTGGTGCCCAACAGACAGGCCTCCGACACTCTGGCCTTCTGCATCGCGGCTATCACCTTCAGCTGGTTAAACTCCGCCGTCTCATCGATGGCCTTCCATCTGTCCTTCAGTCCTTCCAGGACCTCTTCTCCAAAGGCCAGGACATCCTCGTCAATGCCCATGGTCCGATACATTTCATGCATATTTGTTGTCACTGTTTTTTTCTCTTTCTGTGTATTTTCTTTTTATTGTGTTTGTGCTCTCTCTAACTCACCCCTTGCCCGGTATGATCCCCTGCCTGGAAAGAATCTCCAGCATCCTTTCCAGGATCGCATCCTGATCATAGTGAAACTCCGATTTTTCCAGCCATATAGTCTCCGGCCGGGGTCTGAACCAGGTGAGCTGCCGTTTGGCAAAATGCCTGGTGTTCCGCTTGATGAGCCGCACCGCCTCCGGCAGATCCGTATCCCCGGCAAGATAGTCGTAGATCTCCCGATAGCCCAGTCCCTGCATGGCAGTATCCGTGCGTCTGACGCCCTTTTCGATCAGCCCCTTTACCTCCTCCACCAGGCCCTCCTCGATCATTAGGTCCACCCGCCTGTCGATGGCAGCATACAGCTTGGCGCGCTCATCCGTCAGGACAAAGCAGGCAAAATTGTAAGGCGACTGTTTGGCCTTCTGCTCTTTGTTGTGCTCCGAGATCTTCTCTCCTGTCAGCTCATAGTATTCCAGCGCCCGGATCACGCGCTTTACATTCCCCTCGGGGATCGCCTCCGCGCTTTCGGGATCGATCTTTTCCAGTCTTTCATGCATAGCCCTTGCCCCAAGAGAAAGCGCCTCCTGTTCCAGCCGGCGTCTGAGACTGTCATCCTGCGCCTGATCGTTAAAGTCGATATCATACAGGATGGCCTGGATATAAAACCCCGTGCCTCCCACCAGAATGGGAATATGTCCCCGCTCTCTGATCTTCTTCATAGCCTCAAGGGCCATGGTCTGAAACCGGGTGACATCAAAGGGCTCTGTCGGCTCGATCACATCCACCAGGTGATGCACGACCCCGTCCATCTCTTCGGGTCTGATCTTGGCAGAACCGATATCCATATCCTTATACACCTGCATGGAATCTGCGCTGATGATCTCTCCGCCGATCCGCTGCGCCAGCCGGATCGACAGGCTGGTTTTCCCCACTGCCGTGGGCCCCGTCAGGATCACGAGGGGTGGCTTTTGCGACTCTGTCTGAACGTCCGGCTGATGAGCTGTGTGTTCCATCATAGGTCTGTCCCTTCCTTCGTAGTTGCTATTCCCTCTCCCCTACAGAGCATCTCGCAAGAACGTTGCCTCGAGACTCTGTTGCAGCGTGCTTATCTGTGGAATTTCTTCTCCATCTCCTGCCTGGATACGGAGATCATGGTCGGCCTTCCGTGAGGACAATGATAGGGATTCTCACAGGCAAACATATCCGTAAACAGCGCTCTTGCCTCCTCTATGGACAGTCTGCTGTTTCCCTTGACCGCAGCCTTGCAGGACATACTGGCGATCTTAAAGAGAACCGCATCCGCATCCCGGCTGCTGCCGCCTTCCACTATGGCATCCAGCGCGGACAAAAACAGCTCCTTTTCGCTGCTGCCGTACAGATCCATGGGAACGCTGCGAAGCGCATAGGAATCCTCTCCGAAATGCTCTGCCTCAAACCCCAGGGCCGCAAAGCGTTCCTTGTTCTCCTCAAAGACCTGTGCTTCCTTGGGCATGAGCTTTACAACGATGGGCGGATTTAAGGACTCCGCATAAACCTCCTTTTCCCGGTAATGCTTCATCAGCCGCTCATACATAACCTTCTCATGCGCTGCATGCTGATCCACATAGTAAAGCTTATCTCCCATGGTCAGAAGCCAGTAGGTATCAAAGACCTGCCCCAGGATCGTGAAGTTTTCGATCTGCTGTCCGCGGATCTCCTCCTCTTCAAACAGCTCCATCTGTCTGGGCTTTTCCACGATCACCATGTCCTTTTGCTTGATGAT
>JAILHW010000023.1 GCA_024695605.1 Lachnospiraceae bacterium
TCACTATGGCAAACAGAAAGCTGACGGGTATGAGATGTTCCGGAGAGATCCGAATCTGCTTCAAAATGGTTTCCTTCCCTTTCATTTTTGTTCCGCCTTCAAGAATACCACACAAGAGCGGATCAGGCAAATCGTTCGGGGTCCCTGTCAGGAATCTGCCCCAAAGCTGCCCCCAAAAAGGTTTGTACTACCCGAAATGCAGTTTTTATGGTAAAATAAAATGTCTGAAACAGGCTTGGAAGTCCCCGACCCGCGTGGAGGTCAAGGCGGATTGATGGGAAACGTTTGAAAAAGGAACGGGTATGAAAAAAGAAGAGAAAACAAATGTGATGCGCGTCCTGGAGGCAAAGAAGATCCCCTATGAGAGCCATTCCTACGAGCCGGATGCCACGATGACGGGCGAGCAGATCGCACAGCTTTTGGGGGAGGATGCCGACAACGTATTTAAAACCCTGGTAACGCAGGCAAAGAGCGGCGCCTATTACGTGTTTGTGGTACCGGTCAGGGAAGAGCTGGATCTGAAAAAAGCAGCGAAGGCGGCAGGTGAAAAGGCCGTCGCGATGATCAAGCAAAAGGAGCTGCTGCCGCTGACAGGATATGTGCACGGCGGGTGTTCTCCCATTGGGATGAAAAAACCCTTTCCCACCTTTATCCATGAAAGTGCAAGCGGCCTTGAGCGGATCTTTGTCAGTGCCGGGAAGGTGGGCTTTCAGATCGAGCTGTCCGTGGCGGATCTGATGCGCGTGGCAAACATCAGGGCGGCGGATCTGGTGGTTGGCGAGTGACGTAAAAAGAAAGAGAATGGGGCGATCTTATGTATCCGATCAATATTTATGCCCTGACAAGAATGCATGAAGAAAAGCAGCTGCAGCGACTCGAAAGACAGCTTTCGGGGCGCAGGAGTCTGCTGAAGATCAAGGAATGGGAAATCGACAGTCTCAAGCAGATGTGCGAGCATCTGTGTGCGGTCAAGAAGGAAGCCGCAGGGCTGAAGTTTTTCTATTCTTTTACTATGCCCAAGCTTGGAAAAGAGTTTGATCTGTTGCGCGTGTGTGAGGGCAGCGTGATCAATGTGGAATTAAAGAGCGGTCCGGTCACCGAGGAAGCGGTGCTGCATCAGCTTTTGCAGAACAAATATTATCTGGCAACGCTGGGAAAGTCGACGTATTTTTATACCTACATCAGTCAGACGGATACTCTGGTGCGGCTGACCGGGAGCGAGAGACTGGTCAAGGCCGACTGGGAGGAGCTGCTCACGGCCCTGGAGCACCAGCAGGAGTGCTATGAAGGTCCGATCGAGGAGCTGTTCAAGGAGGAGGAGTATCTGATCTCTCCGTTGACGGATCCGGGCAGGTTCCTTCGGCGGGAGTACTTTTTGACCTCCCAGCAGCGGGATATCAAAACGCATATCTTAAGGCACATTCTGACCTCTACGGGAAGCATTGCGCCGGCGTTTTCCATCACGGGCTTTACCGGACTTCCCGGAACCGGAAAATCCCTGCTGCTTTACGATCTGGCGATGCAGCTGTCCAAAAAGGAGACGGTCTGCGTGCTGCATATCGGCGCCTATGAAAAGGCACTGCGGCAGCTGGATGAGCGCCTAAAGCGGGTGGATTTTTACCACTGCGATGTGCAAAAACCGCCGGAGCTTACCAAACGATATGCCGCGATTCTGATCGATGAGGGGCACAGGCTGACAGAGCGTTTGTATGCACAGATCCTTAAGCTTGCCCGGCAGTGGCAGGTGCCCGTGATCGCCACCTTTGATAAGGAGGATGCGATCCCTTCCAGAGAAGGCGTAATTTCCGGCAGCAGACTGATCATGGAAACGGAGGGCTATACCGGCTATAAGCTGACCAACAGGATCCGTCTGAACAGTGAGCTGTCCTCTTTTATCGCATCGCTGATGCGCTGCAGGGGCAGAGGAAAACGAAGCAGCTATCCTTCGGTAACGCTGTTGTATGCCAATGACGAAAGCGAGAGCGCGGCGCTTCTTTCGGCCTGGAGAGACGAGGGGTATGTGTATATCCAAAAGAGCGGCGAGAGTGCAGAAACTCATATCGGGATCGCCGAGGCGGTCTGCAAGGAATATGACAGGGTGATGATGAAGATGGATGCCGCATTTTTCTATGATGAGGACGGATACCTTCGCGAGGGGGAGCGTTCGGGTCAGGGAGATGGCGGATCCGGCGTCAGTGATCTGTTCCACGGTTTGAGCCGTGCGAAGAAACGGATCGCTGTTATCGTGGAGAACAATCCGGCAGTCTTTGATGCACTGCTGGGAGTTTTGCAGGAGGATTGGACGTGAGTGAGATTGAAAGACTGAAAACGATCGTGGAGGCGCTGCGCAGCGAAAACGGCTGTGACTGGGATAAGGCGCAGACCCATGCCAGTTTGAAGATGGCCTGTATAGAGGAGGCAGCGGAGGTCGTTGGCGGCATCAATATCCTGAGTGAAACAGGAAGCTCTGAGAACCTGAAGGAGGAGCTGGGGGATCTGCTGCTGCAGGTGATGTTTCACGCCGTGATCGCTGAGGAGGAAGGACTTTTCACCTTTGAGGATGTGGCAAAGGTGGTATCCGATAAGATGGTGCGCAGGCACCCTCATGTCTTTAGCGGCAGGATCTTTGCCAATGAAAAAGAGCGCCACGATGCCTGGGAAGCGATCAAGAAAACGGAAAAGGTCGGAAGAGAGTGGGAGTCGGAGTATCTCGAGGATGCCATGAATGAGGCTTTGACGCTGATCGATCAGGCCAAAAAGCGAAAGGGCTTTACAAGCTGAGAGGATAACGGGCAAGGGAGACGGAACAGATAAGTGGTGCCTATGGAGAAGGAAAAGTACATACTGATCAGTATCATAACGTCGGATGAACAGGAGACCATGGCCAGTCTGGATGAGCTCTCACGCCTGATCGATACGGCAGGCGGAGAGGAATGCGCAAGGCTGGTGCAGCGCCTTCCCCATCCGGATGTGAAGAGCTATCTGGGAAGCGGAAAGGTAGAGGAGCTTCGGATGGAGGTCATCATGACCGAGGCAGACGGCGTTGTCTGTGATGATGAATTAACATCCGTGCAGATGCAGACGCTTTCGGATACGCTGGGGGTCAAGGTCATTGACCGTACCGTCGTGATCCTGGATATTTTTGCTGCGCATGCAAGCAGCAGAGAGGGTAAGATCCAGGTGGAGCTGGCACAGCTTTCCTACAGGGTATCCCACCTGTCCGGCCTCGGCCGCGCGCTTTCCAGACAGGGAGGCGGGATCGGAACCAGAGGGCCCGGCGAGACCAAGCTGGAAACGGACAGAAGAGCCATCAGACACAGGATGGGGCAGCTTTCCCGTCAGGTAAAGGAAATAGAATCCGCGCGGGAAACCAGCCGAAAAAAACGGATCAGAAACCGTGCCACCGTGGTTGCCATCGTAGGCTATACCAATGCAGGGAAGTCCACTCTTTTAAATGCCCTGACAGGGGCGGAGGTGCTTGCGGAGGATAAGCTGTTTGCAACCCTGGATCCCACTACCAGAGCGCTGTCTTTGCCGGATGGTATGCAGGTTCTTTTAACGGATACCGTAGGGTTTATCCATAAGCTTCCCCACCAGCTGATCAAAGCCTTTCACAGCACGCTGGAGGAAGCGCAGTATGCGGATATCATTCTGCATGTGATCGATGCATCCGATCCGGATCTTCTGATGCACAAAAAGGTGGTGTATGATACGCTTGCCAAATTGGAGATCACGGGAAAGCCCATCATCACCGCGTTTAACAAAACCGACCTGGTAATTCAGGCGCCTTTGCGGGATGCGGCAGCGGATCAGACGGTATCTGTCAGTGCGAAAAACAAAGAGGGGCTGGATGAACTGATCGAGGCACTGTCCGATGCGATCAAGCAGATGCAGACACTTATAAAGATGCAGATCCCTTATGCGGAAACGGCTTTTGCCGGGCGGGTCCGTCAGATGGGGCAGGTGGTAAAGGAGGAATACCTGGAGGACGGCATCCGGCTGGAGGCCTATGTACCTGCCAGTCTGGCTTCTGAGTATGCTGCGAGGATCAAACCGAAGATATAGCTGACAGACAGTATGGGGAAGCGGCAGAGAAGGTTTGCTGTAGAGAAGTAAGGCGCAGAGAAGTAAGCTACAGAGAAGGTATGCCGTTTGTAATAAAATCAGAGAAAGGTCAGAAAAACAATGGAGTACGAAAGATACAAGACCGTGGAGGATTCCAAAACGGAATGGGTGAAATGCATACAGAATGAGGATATCAATGGTGCCGGCAGATTATACGGCGGCAGACTGATGGAGTGGATGGATCAGGTTTCCGGCATCGCTGCCACAAGACACTGCGGCGGGCATGTTACCACCGCTGCCTGCGACGATCTCCAGTTTAAAAACGCGGCATACTTAAATGACATCGTGGTGATCATTTCCAAGGTCACCTATGTGGGACGCACCTCTATGGAGGTTAGGACGGATGTATATATCGAGGAGCGGGAGACCGGACTTCGGCGCGTGATCAACAGGGCATATTTTACAGAGGTGCACGTGAATGAGGACGGAAAGCCCCAGGCGATCCGCTTCGGTCTGCAGTTGGAGAGCGAGTCGGACAAGGCGGAATGGGAGGGAGCCCAAAAGCGCCTGGAAATGCGTAAAAGACGCAGAGCAGAGGGATTTTAGGACCTGGCATTATGAAGCATAAAACGGCGAATGAGTATTACAGGGAGCGTTTCGGACAGAAGATCTATCGGATCGCGCTGGACGGCGGTTTTACCTGTCCCACCAGAGACGGCACGAAGGGCACCAAAGGATGCATCTTTTGCTCCGGTCATGGATCGGGGGATTTTGCCTCGGACAGAAGCCTTGACATTACCGGGCAGATCGAGCAGGGAAAGAGACGCGTGGAGAACAAGATGCCGGCGGGCGGCGGAAAGTATATTGCGTATTTTCAGGCCTTTACCGGAACTTACGCGCCGGTATCTTATCTGAGGCAGATCTATGAACAGGCCATGGCGCATCCGGATATCGTGGCACTTGATATCGCCACAAGACCGGACTGTCTGCCGGATGAAGTGATCGGATTGCTGGCTGAGCTGAATCAGAGAAAGCCTGTATGGGTAGAGCTGGGGCTGCAGACGATCCATGAAAAAACAGCGGCGTATATCCGAAGGGGATATCCGCTTCCGGTCTATGAGGATGCACTAAAGCGCCTTACCGAAAACGGCATAGAGGTGATCACGCACGTTATACTGGGACTGCCTGGGGAGACCAGGGAAGAGATGCTGCAAACGGTAGAATATGTGGGCAGCGGCCCCATCAGCGGGATCAAGCTCCAGCTTCTGCATGTGCTGCGGGGAACGGATCTGGCCCTTGATTATGAACGGGGCGCCTTTTCCTGCATGAGCATGGAGGAGTATACCGACCTGATCAGGGACTGCATCGCGCTTTTGCCGGAGCATGTGGTGATCCACAGGATGACCGGCGACGGAGCCAGAGCAGATCTGATCGCACCCCTTTGGAGCACGGACAAAAAGCGTGTACTGAATCAATTACATCAAAAGCTGAAATGACTCCGTCCCCCTGGTTCATTTCAATTGATCTGATCCGCCAGCTCGTCGATCTTCTGCTTGATCAGCTTAGGATTGTAGTAGACATTGTAAGGATCCCCCTGGATGATCTTTATGCACTGTTTGTCCTCATTTGTGATCATCTTTTTGTAACAGGACGCCCAGCTTACCCCGTAGGGATTGCTGTTTTTCATATAGTCGCTGAGCATGAATACCACGGGCAGATCGTCGGGGAGGGTGAAATCCAGTACCGACATACAGTTCTCATATGCCATCTCGTGTTCTGCCAGATGCGCGCCGTGAAGATAGCCCTCCACATACATCTTTTCCATAACCGGGATCAGCTGTTGCATATCGCTCTTATAGATGTATTCATACATGGGAAACTGCATGGCCACATAGCCTGTTTTTACCATCAGCTCCTGCCGAAGGCCCATGATCCCGGCATATCGATGGATAAACCATTTGTATTCCTCCACCGAGCTGTAATTTCCATCCAGGAAATTTTTGCCGATCTGCGGTACCACGGCATCCGCACAGGCCATTCCGGAAACGCCCTGCGGGTATTTTTCAATAAACCTGTAGGCGTATAGCCCGGATAAAACGTGGGGCACCAGGATGATGTCATCCTGTATGCCGAGCGCATCCAGCGTTTCTTTCAGCGTGTCTGCATAAAAATCCGCCGTTCTTGGATCGCTGCAATCTTCGCTAAAGCCGGTACCCGGAAAATCGAGGACGACAACGCGGTAGTCCTTCGAAAGAAGGTCCGCCAGCGGCTTTAAGTGCAGGGTGGAGCAGGGAAGGGTATCCGAGCTGATCAGTACCACATTTCGGGGGCCACTGCCGATGTCATATACGGCGATCTGCTTTTCTTTGACAGTTACCGTTTTCAGATACTCCTTTTTAAAGCCTAGTGCGGGCGCATCTGCTGCGGTTGTCAGTCTTGCCCGGTTGATCCCCAGAAATACCGTGATGACGATGGCAATGAGAAGAAGAGCGAAGCAGACTTTTTCCAGGTTGAAAAGAAACTGCCGGAACTCTCCGGATTTTTGATAATGATCGGATACAAGATCGCCCAGCTTTTTCAGAGCAAAGGCAGAGGCAGTAGAAAGTGCAAACACCACGAGCGCGTACAGAAACACATTTTTGATATAGTATACCGGCTTGGTGGTATCGTTCATGAAATGATGCCCGAACATCTGAACAAAGAGTCCGTGGATCAGATAAAACTCCAGGGTAAAGCTGCCGTAGAAGGACAGAAGCTTCAGAAGGGGAGGCTCTTTTTTCTCTGAAGCGTCCTTTGTTTTGCCGCTTTGTATTCTGCAGACTGCGCAGTAGAGCAGCAGGGAAAAGCTGCCGCAGGACAGGATCTGCAAAAGGACGATGGCAGTATTGATGAGCGTATAGTTTTTCAGTCCGATGGCGCGGCTAAGGGATGCTGCGTTTTCGGAAATGAAAAAAGCTGCAGGGAAAAGGATCGCCGAAAGGAGCATGGTTTTTACGGCCGGCTTCTTTTTTTCCTCCTGATCTGCCATGAAAATGCCAAGCAGAAAGACAGGGGCGGCGTTGTACCACCAGTTCCCTTTTACCAGCAGAAAACAGATAAGGCTGTACATCAGGATCCATACAGACATCAGCAAAAGGGAGAAACGGCTGCGTTTTCGATAGATCAGGAAAAAGCCGATATACAAAACAATGATGGCGTAGATAAACCAGGAATAGGGATTGAGGGGAAAGGATACTGCGCTGCGGCTTACACGTACGCAAAAATAGATCAGCTCCGTGATGACAAAGACAAGCAGAATCCTGCTAAGGCGCCTTGCCAGAAAGCCGTTGAAATAGTGCTCCTTGGTGCGCATGCTTTTTGCAAGTCCGTAGCCGGAACAGAAAAAGAAAAATGCGACCAGAAGATATCCGATGGGAACGAAGGGCTCCAGCCCGTGCTTTCTGTAAAGCGCAGGCACCCAGGACGCAGATACCCTCTGCCCAAGATGATGCAGCATGATCAAAACGGAAAACAGACCCAGAATCTGCTTCGATGCTTTCTTACTCATGTTATCTCCTTTTGGACCCTATAACCCTCCTTCAAGGGCAAGCTCTGTCCCGGAGGGCCATTTGTTCATAGGTGATGCCGTATTTGCGCGCGATGTTTTCGGCGTAGGATCTGGTATCGGGGTCCGATCTTTTGATCTTGAAGGTGTTGACGCCGTCCCGGATCTCCATGACCAGACTGACAAAGCGGCTCTGTCCTTCCCACTGATTCATCTCCTCAACGG
This sequence comes from Lachnospiraceae bacterium, assembly GCA_024695605.1. Taxonomy (GTDB): domain Bacteria; phylum Bacillota; class Clostridia; order Lachnospirales; family Lachnospiraceae; genus RGIG7926. The sequence goes on from JAILHW010000023.1 coordinate 7,835, forward strand.
ATCTTGCCACATCGTGAATGTGGGTGTTGAAAATGACTGAGGCACCGATTTCCTTGAGGACGTGCAGCAGATCCTTTGACAGATAAAGTCCGTCGCCTGCACTGGTCGTGGAATAGGTTTCATTGAAGAGGATCAGGGTTCTTTCATCGGCCTCCTTTACGATCTCCTTGATCCGGACGGCTTCCTCGCCAAGTCTGCCGTAGTTGATCGTCAGGTTCTCATCTATGGGAAAATGCGTCAGGATGTTGGAAAACGGTCTGCCTGTGCATTCGGAAGCGGTGACAAAACCACCGACGGATGCCATAACGGAAATGATCCCGAGGGCCTGCTCGATGATGGTTTTTCCGCCCCGGTTCGGACCTGTGAGGATGAAGAGCCTTTCGGAGGGGGTAAATGCAAAATCATTTTTGACGATATGCTCCTCCCCCGCGAGCACGAGCCGGATGTTATAAAGATCCTTTATGCTGAATTGGACATGGTTTCCATCCTTTGACGGTGACGGCGCATCCGCATGGCTTTTGGCAGAGCCGGTATCTTTTGCGGGTACTTTTTCATCGGAAAGGGGAAGATGGGGAAAACAAATGGGATTTCCCTTTTCTTTTACCCGTTTTCCGAATCTTGCCATTGCCGTATAAAATGTCAGGCCTTCATACATCTCGGTGATGAAGGTTCCCTCCGGGTTGATATATTTTTTCAGAAAATTTTTGATCCTGGAAAAATGTTTTTTCAGTTCCTTTTCCATCAGCGGCGTCAGGTTGACAAGCAGAGGATCGATGACTCTGATGGTATCGGCGTTCATTCTGACGGAATTGGAGGCTGAGGAAAAGGACATGATATTGCCGATATTTGCCGCAATCTCAGCAAATGTATACTTGGAACGCAGCTTATGAGAAACAAATTCCACGGCGGCGACGGATTCTATACCGAGATCAGCGGTGAAGTTTACACCGATCACTGCGCCCTTTACGGTGGAAAGGTCTGCCAGCATCGTTTCAATGTCCTGCTTGGCCTCTTCAAAGTGTTCATCCCCAACCGTATTTTCCAAAAGAGAAAGAAGACTCTTAAGTCCGTCAGATTCAATATCATATTTTTTCAGGATATTGACCAGCTGCTCGGAAACTGCTACATATACGGAAAGTTCACGCAAGCTTTCCAAAAGAGCATACAGCGTGTTCTCGCCCTGCGACACGCGGGATGCACCTATGTGGTAATCCTTCAGTGTCTGGATCATCCCGAGGGTGTCAGCCACTTCCTCCGTCAGCGTGTCATGCTTCAGAAAATCGCGCATGATGCTTTGCCGGAAACGGATATCACGTATGTCCGAAGGGATCCTTGTAAAAATGCTGCTGATGATGGGCCGGTCTTTTTCTGTGGCCGCAATGCTTTCTATGATCTCATTTAAAGCCAGATCCTTTATCGTTTCCGGCCGAAGCTGCACGTATTGTTTTTCTGAGTTTTCCGCAAACAGAATATCCATTTTGATCGCTCCAATAAATTTGTAGGTTTGGGGGCCATTCCGTGGATCCATTTCATAGTATCTTAGATGGATGGATTGATATATCATAATATTTATATCTGTGATATAATCTTTATATCTGAAAATTTAAGGGAGAGCGGGATGCAAAAGAATGAAAAGAGACCGAAATTTGATGAGATCCGAAAGCTTCTGCATGACAATGCGGAATTGGGGTTTTCCCATACCGATTATGACGAGGAGATCCTGCGCTTTCAGTATCTGATGAAGGGGGATATGCGGGCGGTAGAAGAATCGGACCGTATCATGATGCCATCCCTGCAGGGAACCTTATCCAGGGATCCTTTGCGAAACTACAGGTACCTGTTTATTGTCAATACCGGTCTGGCGAGCCGTTATCTGATCGAGACCGGAATCCCCCAGGAGACCGTTTATGCGATCAGCGATGTGTATATCCAGAAGGCTGACGTGGCCGGATCCTTCGAGCAGATCAGAACGCTGAACATAGAGCTTTGGACGCTGCTTGTGGAAACGGTAAAAAACTTCAAACGGGAAAGGGGATATTCCAAGCAAGTTTCGTTTTGCATGGATTATATCGACCGGCATTTCAATGAAAAGATCACGCTGGCGGTCCTTGCGCGGGAGCTGGATCTGAATCTCTGTTATCTGGAGGTGCTGTTTAAAAAGGAGACAGGTGTCACCTTCGGAAAATACCTTTTGGATATCAGGATGAAAACGGCGGCGGTGCTGCTTGTCAAAACGGAGTATACGTATTCACAGATCGCATATTCTCTGGCGTTTTGTTCCCAGAGTCATTTTACCAAAACCTTCCGGGAGTACACCGGCTATACACCGGGGCAATACCGGCAGTCCTTTTATAACAAGCACATTTCCATTCCGGTAGCAGGAAGATGAAAAAACTCCGGCCGGCCCGTTATTTGCAAAATAGGATGGAAGCGGATATAATGCAAGGCAGGCGTATCATCGGCGCGGATCTGCCAAAGCAAAGAATCGAATGACTGCGCGAGGCAGAGTAAAAAAGCAAAGATGACATAGGCTAAAAGAGAGAGCCGCAAACCTGTTGATATGAGGGGGAATGCTAAAAATGACAGAGCCGATCAGACCGGGAGTTTTGATCCTGGAAACAAAGAGGCTTGTCCTTAGAGAAATGACGATGGAGGATTATGAAGCGCTGTTTGCGGTTTTGGGAGATCCTGATATTATGCAGCATTATCCCTACACCTTTGATGAGCAAAGGGTTCGGGACTGGATCGAGCGAAACAGGAAGCGATATAGAAAAGACGGCTTTGGCCTGTGGGCGGTCTGTCTGAAGGATACCGGAGAGATGATAGGAGACTGCGGATTGACACTGCAGAATATCGAGGGAGAAATGCTTCCGGAGATCGGCTATCATATCCGAGCAGACCGGCAGCATAAGGGCTATGCCAAGGAGGCAGCTGCGGCTGTGCTGGACTGGGCGTTTCGGGCTACGGACTATCCCGCGATCTATTCCTACTGTAAATACACGAATGTCGCTTCCTATAAAACAGCAGAAGCAATCGGCATGCATTTTGAAAAGAAATATCCGGACGAAGCAAATACGATCACCCATGTTTCCGCGATCACGCGCGATGAATATTTTGGCATAAGGAGGAAATAATCAATGATCTCAAGAGAGGATGCTTTTTTACTGTTAACGAAATATAATCAGGATCCGTTTCACATCCGGCATGCCCTGACGGTAGAGGCAGTCATGAAATGGTACGCTGTAAAGCTTGGCTATGAGAACGAGGCGGACCACTGGGGGATCGTCGGACTTTTGCATGATATCGATTTTGAATTATATCCCGATGAGCATTGCCTGAAGGCACCTGAACTTCTGAAGGAGGGTGGCGTGAGTGATGATATCATCCACAGTGTATGTTCGCACGGATTCGGGATCACCGTGGGCTGCGGCGAGACGATAGATGTGGAGCCGGTTCATGAGATGGAAAAAGTTTTGTTTGCCGCGGATGAGCTGACCGGACTGATCTGGGCAGCGGCGCTTATGAGACCGTCCAAAAGCACGAAGGATATGGAGCTGAAATCTCTTAAGAAAAAGTATAAGAGCAAAGGCTTTGCCGCCGGATGTTCGAGGGAGGTCATAGAACGCGGCGCCGCGCAGCTTGGCTGGCAGCTGGATGAGCTTCTGGAAAGGACACTTGAGGCAATGGCAGCTTGTGAGGATGAGATCAATCAAAAAGCAGATGCGCTGTGATGGGTGACAAGGGAAAAATGCCCGGACAGTCTGCGGAAGATGCAGAGGAAAAGAATGGGATCATGCGGTGACGGGGAAGTAAAAGCCCCGGAACGTAAAATGCCGGAAAGGGGAAGGGTATGGTCATAAAAGAGATCGATGACGGCAAGCCTTTTGATTGGGGGAAAACCTCAAAGGATTATGCAAAATACAGGGATATCTATCCGCAGGAATTTTACGATTATATTTTAAATCTCGGACTTTGCAAAGAAGGGCAGAAGGTTCTGGATATCGGTACCGGGACCGGCGTTCTTCCGAGACATATGTACAAATACGGAGCAAGCTGGACAGGCTGCGATATTTCCGAGAATCAGATTGAGCAGGCCAGGGAGCTTGCAAAGGAAGCCGGAATGGACATCGATTTTTTTGCTTCCAAAGCAGAAGCGGTAGCTTTTCCGGAGGAAACATTTGATGTCATAACGGCATGCCAGTGTATCTGGTATTTTGATCATGAGGTGACTGCACCGAATTTTGCAAAAATGCTAAGCCGGGGCGGGCATTTTTTGATCCTGTATATGGGCTGGCTTCCCTATGAGGATGCGGTGGCCGGAAAAAGTGAGGAGATCATTTTGAAGTACAATCCGGCGTGGAATGCATATGGCGACAAGGTGCAGCCTGTCTGGGTGCCGGATCCGTACCTGTCCTACTTTACGCTGCTTTCCCAAAAACAGTTCCGGGTTGACATACCGTTTACAAGAGAAGGCTGGCATGGCAGGATGCGGGCAAGCAGGGGCGTCGGCGCCGGCATGGGGCCAAAGGAGCTTGCAGCCTGGGATCAGGAGCATATGGAAATGCTGATGCAAAGTGCGCCCGAAAGCTTCCCCGTGAAGCACTATGTTTCGATCGCAGACCTGCAGGTGAAAAAGTGATGCCGGATTTTTTTTGGCGCAAAGAAAGGCGGACGGACCATCATAATGGAAAAAGGATCGGATATGATCAGAAAGAAAATACAGGTTTACGGACTGGTCCAGGGAGTCGGGTTTCGCTATCTTGCCAGGCAGGCGGCCGGTTACCTGGGACTGACCGGATGGATCCGCAATGAATACGACGGAAGCGTGCTGATGGAGCTGCAGGGCAAACAGGAGAATGTAGACAGACTGCTTCCCACCGTTCAGGATGGCAGATGGATCCGCATCGACCGGATCCACGAGGAGGTCATGGCGGTGAATGAAACAGAGCGCTCCTTCCAGGTCCTGTTTTGATCCAAATGGCCCCCGGGGACGGAGTATGTGGGTCATTTTGAGTCGCTGATATGTCCCACGGGACAGAGCTTGCCCTCGAAGGAGGGTCAGTGGGCCATTTTTGAGTTGTTGAAAGGAAAGGAAACAAGAAATGCAAATGATTACGGAAATCACAAACAAAGAAGAGAAGTCACAGATCGCAAGGAAAATTCTGGAGGCATTGAAGGAATGGTTTGAGGTTGATGAGAGCAGAGAGGGATACATCAAGGATTGTGCGGACTGGATCTTTCTTGCCGCGAAGGAAGAGGAGCCGATTGGCTTTCTGTGTCTGAAAGAAACCGGCAAGGATACCGTTGAACTGGCGGTCATGGGTGTTTTGAAAACCAGTCACCGAAAAGGCGTGGGACGTGCTCTTTTTGAAAAGGCAAAAGAGATTGCAAAAGCGAAAGGCTATGGCTTCATGCAGGTAAAGACCGTGCAGATGGGAATGTATGAAGACTATGATATCACGAACCGATTCTATCTGAGCGTTGGATTCAAGGAGTTTGAAGTGATACCGACGCTTTGGGATGAAGCAAATCCGTGCCAGATTTATGTGATGGCATTATAGAGGGGATTTATTTATTAGAAAAAATGCTTGCATTAAATTTTTAATTCATTTAGCCTTTTCTTAGGACGTCCAAATCGACCTAAGAGGAGGCTTTTTTATGAGCAAAGAACAGTTGCACAGATACATTTCAGAAAGCAGAGGAAACGAAAGCAATATCTGTCAGATCCGTGTCATCAAAAAGGGCGAAACCGTTTATGATGATTGCTGGCATGGCTTTCGGACTGAGGATGCTATGAATGTCAATTCCGTGACCAAAGGGGTGATGGCACTTCTTGCCGGGATCGCTTTGGATCAGGGATATATCGACAGCGTAGAGCAAAAGGTGCTGGATTTTTTTCCGGATTATACGGTAAAACGCGGGGAAAAAACGATTTATGATGTAACGATCAGACATCTTCTTACCATGACAGCGCCCTACAAGTACAGATCGGAGCCTTGGAAAAAGGTATGTACCTCGAACGACTGGACGCTGGCAGTGCTTGATTTTCTGGGCGGAAGAAAAGGGATTACGGGCGAGTTTCAATACGCAACACTTGGGATTCAGATCCTTACGGGAGTGATAGAAAGCGCAACGAAAGAAACGTGTATCGATTTTGCCAACAGAAATCTTTTTAAGCCACTGGGACTTTCGGAGCGCATTCTGCATGGGGACAGCTCCAAGGAGGATCAGTTTGATTTTTTCATGAACAAAAATCCGAGAAAGCCCGAGTGGTATTCGGATCCGAAGGGCGCAGTTACAGCCGGATGGGGGCTGTGTATGTCCGCTAGGGATATGGCTGTGATCGGACAGATGGTGCTGGATGGCGGCACATATGATGGAAAGAGGATCATATCAGAAGCATATATTAGGGATATGCTAACGCCCTATCAGAAGCTTGGCGAGAGAATGGGAAATATGAACTACGGCTACCTGTGGTACAAGCCATATGATGACCGGGAAGTTTATGCAGCGATCGGAGACAGCGGAAATATCATATATGTAAGCAGGGAGCAGAATGTATCGGTTGGTATCACAGGAACGTTTAAGCCGAGGATTTTTGACAGGGTAGATTTCATAGAGAACAGGGTGCTGCCGGCGCTTTGAATTCACAAAATTAGTGCGGGCTTGCCTTCTGTTGGGATAAGACTGAGGGTAAAAGCATACAGAATGGGGATAGGATGACGGAACATGACTGATAAGAAAGCACTCCTTGTTGAACCGGATCGCAAGAGGCGGTTGTAAATCTGAGAACTGATGCAGATACAAAGTGGTGAAATGCTGGGGAAAGCTGTACGAGGAAGAGTATGGAATATAAAATTAAACATGAAAGTCTATTATTCTGGTGTGTGTCTGGTATCATCAATATAGTGTTATTTATCATAGGCGCTTTTTTGTTTCGTAATCTGGACGCACTTTTTCCTTCAGATAGGAGATCAAAACATCGTTTGGAGCTGTAGTAGAGAGAACGAATTACCTATAGATTGATCAGAATTGTTCCAAAAACCGCCTCGCAAGACTGGCGACGCGGTCGGTTTTGCCGTCGAAATCAATCGTGCAACGTGCTGCCATTTCGTCAAAGGACTTTAGCGCCTCACACACGTTAATGACTTGGCCATCTTCTAAAAAGGCAATATTTTGATCGTTTAATCCGCATCTGCGAAGCCAATCTATGGGATAGCCAAGTCTGGCAACACGCTCTTTGTCAAAGGCGTCGTAGTCAAAGGTATTTGTAAACTTCTCTGCTTCATAAATTGACAGATAAAGGTGCCATTTTGGGATACCAAAATCCGCAAGACGGCTGATGTACTCATCAAAATCGGGGCGTTCCCCTTCGTCGTAGCGATACCCTATGTTCCCGTTTTTGGTAACCAATTTTTCCATACCAAACGCCTCTCACGTTTCTTACGTCACTCAGGTCACTTATGTCACTTACGTCTCGTCATATCTTACCTTGGAAGGATACTGATTTTTTATGGCTTTTACAAACTCTTCTGAGGGCTTAAATAAGATATTTGTACGCTTTTCTTTCACATTAAAAAATGCCACCCAAACATCTTTACTGACACTTAGATCACTTCCCGCAAAAGACATCGAGGTCTTGTAATCAAAACTTACCGGCACCCACCAAGTATCGTCTAAGGTGTATCTGCCCATATCCTCCAGCGATTCACAATCTGCCGAAAACACGAGCTTTTTTTTGCCGTTTTTTCTGACCTTCGCGATCTCCAGAAGGCCGTTGTTATAGGTGTGACTGTAAACAACATGACTCTCTGAGAAAAAGTGCACCGCCGAAAAAATGAAGACCACGCACATGGTACAACTGCAAAGGATACCGAAAAACCAACCTAATTTTACGAAAAGCACGATGACAGCTGCAAATATCAAAGCGATGATCGCAAAAATGACACCTAATGAAGTGGATGCGCTATCGGTAACATCCACCTTTTCCTCGATATGATTCTCAACAGAATAAGCATCAGCAGACATTATTTATCCCCTTTCCTGAATGATAGGCTAACGTTATTCTAAATATATCAAAATGCGCCGGAATTTTCCATTAAAATTTCACGTTTCTGTTGCCTGTTAAGCCATGATTCCTTCACCGGCTTAAACGCCATCCGGTAACCTATCGGAATCCACAGATATTTTTTTGTGATAAGTATTTTCATAGATGACCCGTTCTTTCAACTACAGTTCCAAATGGGAAATTTAATTTTTTTCAATTCTACCACAAAGTGCGCCGGGGTGGTACAATGATGTGGATGTGAGATTGGATGTAAAGTATATTAGGGAAGGGAACCGAATGAAAAAAACAAAAATCCTGAAAATGATTTCCGTCGTCTCAACCATGCTTGTAGTTTTGACTGCTTGCGGCGTGAACAGTTCCAAGCCGGAGTATCTTCTGGAAGGCGCAAGGGACAATGGCTTCATAGCAGCCTACAGAGCCTATTATGCCATCAACGATGATACCGTAAAGAAGATTTCAAAGAGAAAATACGAGAAATACGTATACAGAGAAAAGGCTTACGAGCACCAGGGAACGACATATTATTCAATTAATACAACGGCAACATCCAAGGATATCTCTGCCTGGGAGTTTGAGCAAAACCAATATGACGACAAGACATATGACAAACAGACTCTGATCGATCAGCTTGGCGCTATGGGAATCGAATATGAGGGAAAAATGTATATCCTGGTCACAGTATTTGACGATTATGAGATTTACGAAGTAAAAAGTCTTGGTGAGAACGATATGATCCTCGATTCAAAATATGCCGTATTTCACAATGGCAACATGCTCACGATGGAAGGCGATCCGGATCTGAGTTCCATCCGTTCCATATACAGATACAAAGGATGAAGAAAATGAATAACAAAAACAAATTAAGAGCCAAAATACTGGTATTGATCCCGGCCGCCTTTTTCGCGATCACAGTGGTGAGTTTTGTAATTGCTTCAATACTTGAAAAACCTACGGGACGGGGCTCGATCTATACTTTTTTTATATCCGTAGCGATCATAGGCATCTTTCTTATGCCGTTGCCCAGTCTTCTGCTATCTGTCATAGGGACGATATTTGCCATAAAAGCAATAAAGGAAGGGATAACAGGGTCACGGAAATATCTTGTGATCGGTATCGTAGAAATTCTTGCCAGCGTTTTGGGCGTGTTCTTGGCCGTTTTGATGATCATAGGCGGAATGAGTGTGTGAGTATATGAGAACACTATTTATTGGAAACAGCCATACATACTTTAATGATATGCCAAAGATGTTCATGGATATCTGTCGTGATAACGGTATCGATATGCAGGTGACGATGCTTACAAAAGGTGGAGAGGGCCTTGATTACCACGCAGATAACCAGCAGACAAGATTCAATATCCTATATGGGAACTACGACTATATCATCCTGCAGCATGTAGCCCATCCCATGGGGGAGATGTCTGTTTTGGAGGAGGCAGCGGACAAGATCATGACCTGGGTCAGGAGGAGCAAGTCAAAAGCATGTTTTTTCATGACTTGGACAGAAAAAGAGAATGAATCCTTTCAGAGCGAGATGGCAAGAAGATACAGATACCTAGCCGATAAGCACCAATGCCTTCTTGCCCCGGTGGGTGAAAAATGGTGGGAGTATATCCATGAACACCCGGAAGATGAGCTTTATGCGGATGATGGCAGGCACGCATCAGAAAAAGGTAGCAGACTTGCAGCACAAACGATTTTTGAGAGTTTGGGCATACAAAAGAAATGAGAAAGGCCACCAATATGAAAAAACAACATACAAGCATTCTGATACTCTGCTGCTTCCTGATGATCGGCTGTGGCAGCATGGGGCAGACAGCTGACAATGATAAAGCTATAGAGGAGCAGACACAGCAAG
>JAILHW010000045.1 GCA_024695605.1 Lachnospiraceae bacterium
TCTTCTTCAGCTACCTCTTCCTCCTTCACAGGCTCCTGGGTGGCCTCGGTCATCTCCTGGGGCTCTTCAACCGGACCGGGATCCGGATTCCCACAGGCTGTGAGAGAAAAGACGATGCCGATCCCGAGAAGGGAAAGCATCCACTTTTGCATGACTTTGTTCTTCATTTGCTGCTCCTTTCTTTCTTCCCATTTTCCATAGGTTGATATTCTTCATAACCTCGGCTTTTAGTGTAGCACAAACAGATTGCTACAACAACAAAATTTGATATGGCGAAGAAGCGGATTTATATGGGAACGGATACGGGAGATCATGAAACGGATACGCCGCCTCATGAGTTGAAAACGGCACGGATTGATGGTAGTATAAAGGATGGCAGTAACAAACAACAGAGCAGTTTTGGATAGAACAGGCTTGTGACGATTTCAAAGGGAGGAATCCAAAGGGCGCCGCTTGCATTAAGCGGCGCCCTTGGCAAAACAGGGGATAAGAAACGGAGATAGGCAATGGGACTGTTTAAAAGCGATGCGGAGCGCATGCTCGATGGTATCATTCAAAGACTGCAGATGAATATGTCCAACAACTACAAGGACAATGCGCAGGCAAACTTTAAGGAATTGCAGGAAACCTTCGCATCCCTTCGGGACTCGGGCAGGCTCAAGGGCAAGGCGCTGAAAAAATATGAGGCGGTCCTTGAGGATTATGCAGAGAAGCTCAAAGGATACAGCCATAAGGATCAAAAGCCCTACTGGCATTAGGGAAGGGAGAGGTAAGCGTGAGAAAACTGGCAGTTGTATTTCCGGGGATCGGATATAACAAAGACAGACCGCTTTTATATTATGCGGGAAAGTTAGCGGTTGCTAACGGATATGAACTGGTGCATATTGATTTTTCCGGACTGAACTGGAGCAAGGAAAAGCTAAAGGACCCCGTTTTTATGGAGCAGACGAAACAGCGGTGCCTGCAGATCACACAGGAGGCCATGGCACGTTTTGGCGATCTGGCGGGGGATCAGGTACTTTTCATCGGCAAGAGCATCGGAACCGTAGTGGCATGTGCCTATGCAAAGACTAGTCATATCGCACCTCGCCTGATCCTGTATTCTCCCCTTTCCCAGATCGAACCCTATGTGGATCATCAGCAGGCAGCGTTATTTTACGGGGATGCGGATCCTTTGGCAGCATGGACGGATATCGAAAGGATCGCTGGGGAGAAACACCTGGATGCTTTCCGGATCAAGGATGGGAACCATTCTCTCGAGACCGGTAACATCCCTGAGGATATTGAAAATCTGCGGTTTATGATGGAGGAACTTGTCAGATACTTTTGATTGTGATAGTATTGTCGTGAGTTTTCCATACAAAAGATAAGGTGTCCGGAGATCCGATCGGATTTGGTCCGGATGAAAAGGGAAACAGGTGAGAATCCTGTACGAACTCGTCACCGTGTTAGCGTTTTATCGCCTGGCATATGTCACTGGCTCTGCCGGGAAGGCGCCAAAGCGAAGCTTCAGCCGGGAGACCTGCCTTATTCTTTGTACGTGAAGCACTGCTTCAAGCCACGAGTCATTGGTTGTACGTACACCAAAAAGCAGAAAGCAAAATGCCTGTTCTGCTGAATGTTTATGCGTACTCCCCCGGGCCGTAATGTCTGCAGGGGGTTCTTTTTTGTGAGAATGCAATGACCATGGTAAGAGGCAAATCTTGCAGAAAAGAGGAGTACAGTTATGAAAAAAAGAACCGTAACAAAAGTCGTTGCAGTATTATCTGCGATCCTGATGGCAGGAAGCCTGCTGACAGGCTGCGGCAACACGCAGCAGCAGGAGCAGCCGGCAGAGGAGACCACACAGGAGGCTTCGGAGCCCGTTGAGATCGATGCGGGGGATGCCGAAGAGGTGGAGATCCCTGAGGAGACAGAGGAGCCGGAAGCCGAGGAGCCTTCCGATGAGGAAAAGGCAGCTGAGGTTGCAGCACTGATCGATGCCATCTATGTACAGGAAAGAACGGATCAGACCGATGAGCAGTGTGCGGCTGCTAAGGCGGGATGGGATGCCTTGACAGACACGCAGAAGGAACTGGTAGAGGGAGAGAATGCAGATCCCGATTACTTTGGCAGGGATACGGGCGATGCTTCCAAGGATGATCCTTTGAATGCGGATGAGATTGGCGACAATGAGATCCTGGTAGTCAGCTTCGGAACCTCCTTTAATGAAAGCCGTACGGAAGACATCGGCGGTGTAGAAAAGGCCATTGCTAAGGCCAATCCGGATTGGAGCGTCAGAAGAGCATTTACGGCGCAGATCATCATCAATCATGTGCAGGCAAGAGACGGTGAAAAGATCGATAACATGGAGCAGGCTCTTGATCGTGCCGTAGCAAGCGGGGTAAAGAACCTGATCGTGCAGCCGACGCATCTGATGCATGGAGCTGAGTACGATGAGTTGACCGGTGCCCTGGAGCAGTACGCAGACAAGTTTGAAAGCGTAGTTGTTGCCGAGCCCCTGTTGGGTGAAGTCGGAAGCGATGCCACCGTGATCAATGATGACAAAAAGGCAGTTGCCGAGGCCATCGTAGAGGAGTCGGTAAAGATTGCAGGCTTTGACAGTCTGAAGGCAGCGGATGAAGACGGAACGGCCTTCGTATTTATGGGACACGGAACCGCTCATACCGCAAAGGTAAGCTACAGCCAGATGGCTACCCAGATGGATAAGCTGGGCTACAAAAATGTGTTCATCGGAACCGTAGAGGGTGAGCCCGAGGAGACAGCCTGTGAGAATATCATCGAAGCAGTTAAGGAAGCAGGCTACAAGAAGGTGATCCTTCGTCCTCTGATGGTGGTTGCAGGCGATCATGCCAACAATGATATGGCCGGCGATGATGAGGATTCCTGGAAGAGCATGTTTACAGCTTCCGGTGCATTTGACAGCATTGATTGCCAGATTGAGGGACTGGGAAGGATCGCAGCCGTACAGGATCTGTACGTGGCCCATACTGCAGCAGCTCTCAAGGAAAGCGGTTTAAAGGCTGTGGCAAAGAAGGAGACTTCTGCAGACGATCAGGCAGCCCTGGCAGACGGTGAATATCAGGTGAAATTTACCACAGACAGCTCTATGTTCCATGTCAACGAAACGCTGGATGAAATGGGAACGCTTACCGTAAAGAACGGAGAAATGACGATCCATATCAGTCTGCAGTCAGATGGTATCATTAACCTTTTCCCGGGAATGGCGGAAGATGCGCAGAAGGACGGCGCCAAGCTGCTTGAGCCCACAAAGGATGAGGTCACCTATGATGACGGGACCACTGAAACCGTCAATGGGTTTGATGTACCTGTGCCCTATCTGGACAAGGAGTTTGATCTTGCGCTGGTAGGCACGAAGGGAAAATGGTATGACCACAAGGTTATGGTGGCGTCCCCCAAACAGTAAGGATATCAGATGAAGCAATACACTATTTTGAAAAAAGCTGCGCTTTGCATGCTGATCATAGTGGAAGCAATCAGTATAACCTCCTGCGCCTCGCAGGGGGTTACTTCTGCTAATTGGGAAGAATCAAAACAGGAAAAAACACGTCAGGATGCCGTACCAGCGGATGATCAACCGGGAACTTTTCTGGTGGAGATTTCCATGGAGGGCGGAACGGGAAAGGCGTATATCAAGTCTCCCGTTGAGGTGACAAGAGATGACCAAAAGCTTACGGCAAAGCTAGTCTGGAGCAGCAAAAACTATGACTACATGATCGTAGACGGCATCCGCTATGAGAATGAAAATCCGGAGGGGGAATCGACCTTCACCGTCACGATCCCGAACCTGGATGAGCCGCTGACGGTGATCGGAGATACGACGGCTATGAGTGTGCCTCATGAGATCGAGTATGTGATCACATGGGGAAAGGAGACAAAGACGCAAGCTCCGGGCGAGAGCGCGCAAGAGGAGGCTTTTTCATTTGGACAGGACCAAACGGGTGCCATACATGATGCGGCCCTCAAGGCCCTTGCGGATGCCGGCTTTTCTATGAGCGATTTCATGAAACTGCAATATGCCAAAGGCTTTACGGTCGAAAGCTGCGATGCATTTTCGCTTTTGACGATCCAAAACTCGGGCGTCTATCTGGTCGTAGAGGAGGGGCAAAAAGCCCCGGAGAATCTGCCGGAGGA
>JAILHW010000066.1 GCA_024695605.1 Lachnospiraceae bacterium
GTCACATCTCCGATACCCATGCGGATCACCTTCTGATCGGGATGCTGCTCTTCATAGGCACGCACCTTTTTTCCGATGGTGGAAAACAGATAGCTGCCGGGCAGCTTTAAATAGTTGCGATTGATCTTTGCCATTGCCTTATCCTTTCTGATGCTTCATCCTTCTTACAAATTCGTATATCCCATCAACGCCTCATCGATCTGTCTTGCGGCTCTTCTGCCCTCTGCGATGGCCCATACCACCAGGGACTGTCCTCTGTGCATATCGCCCGCCACATAGATCTTCTCCTTTGAGGTGGCATAGTCCTTCGGCGCGGTCTTTACATTGGTACGTCCGTCCAGCTCGACGCCGAAGGCATCCGTGACGTACTTCTGACTTCCCAGAAAGCCTGCTGCTATGAGACACAGCTGGGCGGGCACAGTTTTTTCCGATCCTTCGACGGGAACCATATTCATACGGCCCGTCTTTTCATCTTTTTTGGCCTCTAAGGAAACCAGCACGATCTCCTTCAGATTCCCCTTCTTATCCTTGATGAATTCCTTCACCGTGGTCTGATAAACCCGCGGGTCCTCACCGAACTTCCAGATCGCCTCCTCCTGGCCGTAGTCGGTCTTGAGGATCCTGGGCCATTCCGGCCAGGGGTTTGCCGCCGTTCTGCATGCGGGCGGCTTTGGCATCATCTCCAGCTGGGTCACACTCTTTGCCCCGAGTCTGATGCAGGTTCCCACGCAGTCGTTTCCGGTATCACCACCGCCGATGACGATCACGTCCTTATCCTTGGCAAGCTCTGTGGGCACCTTTTGGAAATCATGATCCAGAAGTGTCTTTGTTACCTCCGAGAGGAAATCCACCGCAAAGCGGATCCCCTTTGCGTCCCTGCCGGGAGCCCCTATATCTCTGGGATTGGAGGCACCGCAGGCCAAAAGAATGCTGTCGTATTCCTTTTCCAGATCTGCCACGGCGATGTCTTTTCCCACATCCGCATTCACCACGAATTTTACACCTGCTTCTTCCATCAGTGCAATCCGTCTGTCGATGACGGATTTTTCCAGCTTCATATTGGGAATGCCGTAGCGCAGCAGTCCGCCCACACGGTCCGCTCTTTCATATACCGTAACCTGATGACCCCGACGGTTTAACAGCTGTGCTGCCGCAAGTCCCGAAGGACCGCTGCCGATCACGGCTACTTTTTTCCCGGTCCTAACCTGTGGGATCTCCTCCTTTACAAGGCCGTGCTCATAGGCATATTCGATCACCGCTTTTTCATTTTCCTTCGTTGCGACCGGTGCATCATGCAGGCCGCAAGTGCAGGCCGCTTCGCAAAGCGCCGGGCAGACGCGGCTCGTAAACTCAGGAAAGCTGTGGGTGATGGACAGTCTGCGGTATGCCTCTGCCATCCTGCCGCGATACACCAGCTCGTTGACCTCGGGTACCAGATTCTTCAGCGGACACCCCGATACCATCCCGGCGATCATCTCGCCGTTCTGGCAAAACGGAACGCCGCAGTCCATACATCTGGCTGCCTGCAGGCTCTGGTCCTTTTGATCCAGCCTGTCATGAAACTCGCGAAAATCCTTTACGCGGTCGGCCTCCTCTCTGACCGGGCCATCCTGCCTTGCATATTCCAAAAAGCCTGTTGTTTTTCCCATGTTGTTCTCCTTGTTTTGGCAACCTCTGCCATGCTCTCATCCCACAAACCGGTGGAATGCTTCTATAGAAGCGGTCTCGGGATCTGCTCCCTTTTCCATCTCCCTGGCCCGCAGCTTCAGGATCTCCTTGTAATCTACGGGAATGATCTTCTTAAAGTGGTGTGTGGCTGCTTCAAAGTCCTCCAGGATCTCTTTTCCCTTCCTGGATCCCGTAAGCGCTACGTGCTCCTTCAGGATCTTCAAAAGCTCCTCCTTATCCTCTTTTTCCTCCACACTCTCCATGCTGACAAGCTGCTTATTGAGGTTGCGGTAGAGCTTGTTTTCCTCATCGAGCACATAAGCCACACCGCCGCTCATACCTGCCGCAAAATTCTTTCCGGTCGGGCCGAGTACCACCACGCAGCCGCCTGTCATATACTCGCATCCGTGCTCTCCGACACCCTCCACAACTGCGATGGCGCCTGAGTTTCGAACGGCAAACCGCTCTCCTGCCATACCGGCAATATAGGCCTTTCCAAGGGTTGCACCATAGAGTGCCACATTGCCGATGATGATGTTTTCGCCGGGATCATAGGTTGCCTCGGGGGGCGCCGCTACGATCAGCTTTCCGCCGGATAAGCCCTTTCCGAAGTAGTCGTTGCTGTCACCTGAAAGCTGCAATGTCACGCCCTTCGGAAGAAAGGCTCCAAAGCTCTGTCCACCCGATCCGGTGCAGTTAACGGTGATGGTATCCTCCTCAAGCCCCTCGGGTTTTTCTCTTGTGATCTGTGCGCCCAGCAGGGTTCCGAAGGTTCTGTCCACGCTTTCCAGATGGACGCTGACCTGCGCCTTCGCGCCGGTCTCGATTGCCTTTTTCACTGCTTTGGATTTCAAAAGGACGCTTTCATCCTTGGTTTTTTCCAGTTCAAAATCATACAGATAAGGCGTATCGTGACAGATCTGATCACAGCCTGTCTGCAGCAAAAGTCCTGACAGATCCAGCTTTTTCTCCTGCTCGCTCAGATTCTCCCTGACCTTCAGAAGATCGGAACGGCCCACCAGCTCTTCGATGGTGCGAACGCCCAGACGGCTCATGATCTCCCTGAGTTCTCTTGCGATAAAGCGCATGAAATTTTCCACATATTCGGGCTTTCCCGCAAAGCGCTTTCTAAGCTCCGGATTCTGGGTCGCAACACCCATAGGGCAGGTATCCGACTGGCACTGTCTCATCATCACACAGCCCAGCGTTACGAGGGGTGCTGTGGCAAAGCCGAATTCCTCGGCGCCGAGCATTGCTGCGATGGCAACGTCTCTTCCGCTCATCAGCTTTCCGTCGGTTTCGATCACAACGCGGTTGCGAAGACCGTTGGCTACCAGTGTCTGGTGGGTCTCCGCAAGTCCCAGCTCCCAGGGAAGACCGGCGTTGTGTATGGAGGACAATGGAGCGGCTCCCGTTCCGCCGTCATAGCCGGAGATCAGTACCACTGCTGCACCCGCCTTGGCCACACCGGCAGCGACTGTTCCCACGCCGGCTTCGGAGACAAGCTTTACAGAGATCCTGGCCTGCTTATTGGCACATTTCAGATCATAAATGAGCTGTGCCAGATCCTCTATGGAATAAATATCATGATGGGGCGGCGGAGAGATCAGGCTGACCCCCGGTGTAGAGTGTCTTGTTTTGGCGATCCAGGGATAAACCTTTTTGCCGGGCAGATGTCCGCCCTCTCCGGGCTTTGCTCCCTGCGCCATCTTGATCTGGATCTCCTTGGCACTGACCAGATACTTGCTGGTGACACCAAAGCGTCCGCTGGCAACCTGCTTGATCGCGGAGCTTCTGTCGTGATCCGTCCCTGCGGAAAGAAGCCTTTCATCGCTTTCTCCGCCTTCTCCGCTGTTGCTCTTTCCATGCAGATGGTTCATGGCAACGGCCAGCGCTTCATGCGCTTCCTCTGAAATGGAACCGTAGCTCATAGCACCTGTCTTAAAGCGTTTTACGATTTCATCCTCGGATTCCACTTCCTCCAAAGGAACTCCCTCCTTGGGGAAGGAGAACTCCAGAAGGCTTCGCAGATATCCGGTCTTTTCTCCGTTTACCATCTCGGTGTAGGTTTTGAATTTATCATAGCTGCCTTCCCTGGTGGCCTGCTGCAGCATATGGATCGTCTGCGGATTGTATCTGTGGCTTTCACCAAGGCTGCGCAGCTTATGTCTGCCGGATGCCGAAAGCTCCAGATCCGTAGGCAGTCCCAGCGGATCAAAGGCTTTGCTGTGCTGCAGATCCACGTCCTTTCCGATATCCTCCAGGCTGATGCCGCCCACCCGGCTGACGGTACCGGTAAAGTAGTCCCGGATCACCTCTTCGGAAATGCCGATGGCTTCAAAGATCTTGCTGCCCTGGTAGGATTGCAATGTGGAGATTCCCATCTTGGATGCGATCTTTACGATGCCCGACAATACAGCGTTGTCATAGTCCTGGGCTGCTGCATAATAATCCTTATCCAGCATCTCCTCCTTCACCATTTTTGCAATGCTCGCGTGCGCCAGATAGGGATTGACCGCGCTTGCACCATATCCCAAAAGGGTTGCGAAGTGATGCACCTCTCTGGGCTCTGCCGACTCCACGATCAGGGACATCGCCGTACATTTTCTGGTATCGACCAGATGCTTGTGTACCGCTGCCACCGCCAGAAGAGACGGAATGGCTACGTGGTTTTCATCCACGCCGCGGTCCGACAGGATCAGAATATTGGCACCGTGTCTGTAGGCCTTATCCACCTCCACAAACAGGTGGGAAAGCACCCGTTTCATGGGTGTGCTCTTATAATAGAGGATGGACACCTTTGCTACCGAAAAGCCATCCTTTTTCATGTTCTCGATCTTCAGAAGATCCAGATCGGAAAGGATCGGATTGTTGATCTTCAGAACGCGGCAGTTCTCCGGTTTTTCCTCCAGCAGATTTCCGTTGGTTCCAAGATACACCGCCTTCGAGGTTACGATCTCTTCTCTTTGTGCATCAATGGGCGGATTGGTTACCTGTGCGAACAACTGCTTGAAGTAGTAAAACAGCGGCTGGTACTCATGGCTCAGTGCCGCAATGGGCGTATCCACACCCATGGAGCCGATCCCCTCCGTTGCATTCAGGGCCATGGAAAGGATGCTGCTGTAGCAGTTTTCCCAGGTATAGCCAAAGGCCTTCTGCAATCTGGAAAGCTCCGCATCCTCATAAGAAGGTACCTTTTTATTCGGTGCCTTCAGGGCGGACAGGGTCAAAAGCTTGCTGTCCAGCCACTCACCGTAAGGATTCGCGTGCGCATACATTTCCTTGATCTCTTCATCATAAAAGATCTTGCCCTGCAGGGTATCCACCAGCAGCAGCTTGCCGGGATGCAGTCTTTCCTTTTTCAAAATGTGGCGCTCATCCAGCGCAAGTACACCCACCTCGGAGGACAGGATCAGTCTGCCGTCATCCATCACATAGTAACGGGAAGGACGAAGACCATTGCGGTCCAGGATCGCTCCCATCACATCCCCGTCGGAAAACAGGATGGATGCGGGACCGTCCCAGGGCTCCATCATAGTTGCATAGTATTGGTAGAAATCCCGCTCCTCCATGGAAAGGGTTTCATTGTGTGCCCAGGGCTCCGGGATCATGATGGTGGCTGCCAGGGGCAGGGGCATACCGCTCATTACCAGAAACTCCAGCGCATTGTCCAGCATGGCAGAATCGGAACCGCTCTGGGAGATCACCGGAAGGACCTTTGTCATATCCTCCTCACAGAAGCTGTCGGTATGCATGGTCTCTTCTCTGGCCAACATCTTATCCGCATTGCCCTTGATGGTATTGATCTCACCGTTATGGACCATTAATCTGTTGGGATGTGCCCGCATCCAGCTCGGCGTCGTATTGGTGGAAAATCTCGAATGCACCATGGCGATGGCGGATTCATAATCCGGATCCATCAGATCCGTAAAGAAGGACCGAAGCTGTCCTACTAGGAACATTCCCTTGTAAACGATGGTCCGACAGGACAGGGACGGCACATAGGTATCGGCATTGCTTTGCTCAAACTCGCGCCTTAAGATATACAGCCGTCTGTCAAAATCCAGATCCGTCCTGGCATCCTTCGGACGCTCGATGAAGGCCTGATAGATGTTGGGCATACACTCTCTGGCTTTGGAGCCCAGCACCTCGGGAGCGGAGGGAACCTTTCTCCAGGCAAGCAGGACAAGACCCGCCTTCTGGGCGATGGTCTCAAACATGGCTCTTGCCTGTCTTCTGTCCAGATCACCCTGCGGGAAAAAGAACATACCCACACCATAGGACCTTTTTGCTCCCAGCTTGACGCCCTGCTCTTTCATGGCTTTTACAAAAAACCGATGCGGGATCTGGGTCAGAATACCCACCCCGTCTCCGGTTTTTCCTTCTGCGTCCTTGCCGGCGCGGTGCTCTAATTTCTCTACGATGGAAAGGGCATCATCCACCAGCGCATGACTTGCCCTGCCCTTGATATCGATGATCGCGCCGATCCCGCAGTTATCATGTTCAAAAGAGGGATCGTAAAGACCTTTTTCGCTGATCCGGTTCCAAATGTCTTTCATCGTTCTTTCCTTTCTTTCATAAAAAAAGAGAAGGCACTTCGGGTAAACCCAAAGCGCCTTTGCTTTTATCATTTCCAATATGTCTGTCGCACAGCGACTCCCAAAATCGTTGTTATTATAAGACAGTGTATTTTGAAAGTCAATACAAAATTTTCATTTCTTTTCAGACCGGATACTCACCCGAAAAGCACGCCGTGCAAAGTCCCATCTTTCCTACCATCGTCTCGAAATCCGCAATCTGCAGATAGGACAGCGAATCCGCTCCGATGCTCTCACAGATCTGCTCTGTGGAATGCCCTGATGCGATCAGCTGTGAGCTGTTTGCCACATCCGTTCCATAGAAGCAGGGATGCAAAAACGGCGGGGACGAGATCCTGACATGGACCTCTTTTGCTCCGTTTTTTCGAAGCAGTTCAACGATCTGCTTCATCGTGTTTCCGCGAACGATGGAGTCATCGATCAGCACCACCCGCTTATTTTTAACCGCACTTTTCAGAACGCTCAGCTTCATATGCACCGCATCCGCACGCTCCTCATTGGCAGGCTTGATAAAGCTTCGTCCGATATAGCTGTTTTTATGAAATGCAAATCCGAAGGGGATTTGGGAATATGCCGCATAGCCCTGGGCAGCAGACAGTCCCGAATCCGGCACCCCTGCCACCAGGTCCGCTTCAAATCCGGGATCTTCTCGTTTTGCGAGCGCCTCACCGGCCTTCATCCGTGCACTCTGCACCTCGATCCCATCGATCACCGAATCGTTTCTGGCAAAATAGATATACTCAAAGATGCAGTGGGCAACCTTATCGGAGCAAAGCGAGGTATCGCTTTTGATCCCGTCCTTTGTCACGGTCACGATCTCTCCGGGCCGGATATCCCGGATCACTTCTCCGCCTGCCGCCTCGATGGCCGCACTCTCCGAGGCCATCATGTAGGCTTCGCCGCGCCTGCCCAGGATCAACGGCTTCAGTCCAAAGGGATCCCGCATTCCCACCAGCTTTCTGGGGCTCATCACCAAAACCGCATAGCCGCCCTTTAAGCCTTCTGCAGCCTTTCTGACCGCATCCTCCACGCATCCGCACTGAAGACGCGCCGAGATCACCTCATAGGCCAGCACCTCCGAATCCGTGGTCGTATAATGGGCCTGACCGCGGTACATCTGCTGCTCTTTGAGCGCATCCGCATTGGTCAGATTGCCGTTGTGTACCAAAGCCAGAGTTCCCTTGATATAGTGCATGGCGATGGGCTGTGCATTTTCCGGGCGGCTCCCGCCCGTCGTGGAATAGCGTACGTGGCCGACGCCCAGATTCCCCGAAAGTATGCCCAGGGTCTTAGCGTCAAAGACCTCACTCACCAGGCCCATATCCTTTTTGAGCGTCAGATTCCCTTTCTCTCCGGCAGTATCCCAGACAGCCATGCCTGCCGACTCCTGGCCCCGGTGCTGCAGGGCCGTCAGACCATAGTAGATGTCCTTGGCAACGCTTTGCCCGATGGGGGCATACATACCGAATACGCCGCATTCCTCGTGAAGCTTATCAAACATTTTTCTGTTCTCCTTTTTTACAGCACTAAGCGGGTAAGGGAAAAACCCTTACCCGTCAGTGTGTATTTTTATTATGACGATTCACAGTCCTCCACTCACCATCTCGCATACCCGGCACTTCGTGCCTTTACTGCCGCTGCCGCGGCTGTACGCTCGATGTGGTGGAGTTCCTGCTTCGCAGTTCGTCTGTCAGCCCCGTCCAATGCCTGCAAGCAGGCTTGCGCATTGTCCGGTTCTAACATCCGACTGTGAATCGTAACGTCTTATTCTACATCCTGTAAAGCTGCAAAATCCTCTTCTCCGGTACGGATCTTAACAACTCTGCTGACCGGATATACAAAGATCTTGCCATCGCCGATCTTACCGGTATAAAGTGTCTTCTTGGCCACTTCAATAACAGCATCCACAGGGATCTTGCTGACAACGACCTCCAGCTTGATCTTCGGAAGGAGTGTCAGGTCCATCTCAACTCCTCTGTACATCTGGCCGGCACCCTTCTGGATTCCGCATCCCGTTACCTGTGTTACCGTGATACCGGTGATACCAAGTCTGTTCAGTGCTCTCTTGATCCTGTCATAGCGGGAGAGCTTGGTGATGATGACTACCTTGTTCATTCCGGTATCAAGGGATGTACCCGCTACCGAAGCTGCTGCATTGACAACAGGAACCGAAGCCTTCTTCTGTGCCTCACTTGCTTTCTCATAATCGCTCTCTCCAAGAGAGGTGTTTTCATTTTCTACCATACCTGCAGTACTCATATCCACGATGGAGAATCCGCCGTATGCGGAGGCCAGACCATGCTCTGTGGAATCCAGACCCTCGATCTCCTCTTCCTCGGAAACGCGAAGTCCGAAGATGGCTTTGATGATGCTAAACACAATGATCATACCGATGGTCGTCCAGGCAGCAACACTTGCAAATCCGATAAACTGGATTCCGAGAAGCTCGAATCCGCCGCCGTAGAACAGTCCTACCATAGTGTCATTTCCGGGTGCCGTGGTGGTTGCAAAAAGTCCTGTTGCAAGTGTTCCCCAGATACCGTTCATCATATGTACTGCTACAGCACCGACGGGATCGTCGATATGAAACTTGTAATCCAGAAGCCATACACCGAAGCAAACCAGCAGACCGGCAACAGCACCGATCACGATCGCGCCAAACGCATCCGTTACATCACAGGGTGCCGTAATGGCTACAAGACCTGCCAGAGAAGCGTTCAGACACATGGAAACATCGGGCTTACCATATTTAATCCAGGTAAAGATCATACAAACAACTGTTGCTACGGAAGGTGCGATCGTCGTGGTCACAAATACACTTGCCAGCTGATCTACGCTGGTGCAGGCTGCACCGTTAAAGCCGTACCAGCCAAGCCACAGGATGAATACACCAAGTGCACCGACTACGATGTTGTGTCCGGGGAAGGCGTTTACCTTGGTAACCTTACCGGATGCATTTTTCTCAAACTTACCGATTCTCGGTCCTACCATTTTTGCACCGACAAGTGCTGCAATACCACCTACCATATGGATGGCGCAGGAGCCTGCAAAATCATGAAATCCCATCTGTGCAAGCCAGCCGCCGCCCCAGATCCAGTGTGCCTCAATGGGATAGATCAGTGCCGAGATCACGCCTGAATACACGCAGTAGCTTAAAAACTTGGTTCGCTCTGCCATGGCACCGGATACGATGGTTGCCGTCGTGGCACAGAATACCAGGTTAAAGATAAAGTTGGACCAGTCAAAGGACTCATAAGCGGTAAAAATATCAAGACCCGGTTTTCCGATAAAGCCCATCACATCCTCGCCAAGAAGGAATCCGAATCCGATCGCAATAAACACAACGCAGCCGATACAAAAATCCATCAGGTTCTTCATCAGGATGTTACCTGCGTTTTTGGCTCTGGCAAAGCCGGCCTCCACCATGGCAAAGCCTGCCTGCATCCAGAATACCAGCGCGGCGCCGATCAAAAACCAGACCGCAAACAATTCTCCATCCAATGCTTTCATAATCTCCTCAGTCATAATGTCTCCTCCTCATTTAAAAAGCCACCCCACCAAGGCTTCCACGCCTTTGTGGGATGGCTGATTTTTTATTTTTTTAATATACCGAGAACAAAAGTTTTCCGTAGCTCGGGAACGGCCAGCACTCTTCGCTGGTCAGCATTTCTGCTTCGTCCACATGCTTTCTAAGGTGCTCCATCTTCGGAATCACATCATCCCGGATCGCCTCTGCGGTTTCCAGGATACTGTCATAGGCCTTCAGTCCCTCGAGTGCCTGCTCCAGATCCTTTACCCGCTCTAAGATGTAATCTGTCAGCTCCGAGAGTCTTTCCATCGTGGAAACCTCGTAGTTGCATTTTACATTCTCGCTGACGGAGCGCATCAGGGAAGTGGTCTTTGCCAGGCTGTACAGATATCCTTCGATGGCCGGCAGATAGCTCTTTCTGACCATATCCACCATTGCGTGACCCTCGATGTTGACGGTCTTGCAATAGTTCTCCAGCATGATCTCGCAGCGGGATTTGAGCTCGGTTTCCGTAAATACCTTATGCTCTATGAGCATCTTCTGATTCTTCTCATCCAGAAGATGCGGCATGGCATCCACGGTGGTCTTCAGGTTCGAAAGACCTCTGACCTCAACGGCTTCCTTCACCCACTCCTCGGAGTATCCGTTACCGTTAAAGAGGATCCTCTGGTGTGCGCTGATCACTTCTTTGATCAGGGCGTGCAGCTCATCCTGGAAGTTTTCTGCGCTTTCCAGTCTGTCCGCATACTGCTTCAGGCTCTCAGCCACCGAGGCATTCAGCATGATGTTGCAGCAGGCAATGCTGTTGGAAGAACCAAGCGATCTGAACTCAAACTTGTTACCGGTAAAGGCAAAGGGTGAGGTTCTGTTACGATCCGTTGTATCTCTTGAAAATCTGGGAAGGGAATGTACACCCAGCTTCATGATCACCTTTTCCTGACCCTCGTACGGGGTATCATTCTTGATTGCATCCAGGATCGCTGTCAGCTCATCTCCCAGGAATACGGAGATGATCGCCGGCGGTGCCTCGTTGGCTCCCAGTCTGTGATCGTTTCCGGCTGTTGCTACGGATAGTCTCAACAGATCCTGATAATCATCCACTGCCTGGATCACTGCACACAGGAACAGTAAAAACTGTGCATTTTCATGCGGTGTCTCTCCGGGAGAGAGAAGGTTCACACCCTGATCGGTCGCCATAGACCAGTTGTTGTGCTTACCGGATCCGTTCACACCTGCGAAGGGCTTTTCATGAAGCAGGCAAACCATGCCATGCTTTCTGGCCACCTTCTGCATGATCTACCTCATCAGCTGGTTGTTATCGGTTGCCACGTTGGTGGTGGAAAAGATCGGAGCCAGCTCATGCTGTGCAGGTGCCACCTCGTTATGCTCGGTCTTTGCCAGGATCCCCAGCTTCCAAAGCTCGTTGTTCAGATCCTCCATAAAGGCGGTTACCCTCGGTTTGATCACACCGAAGTAATGATCATCCAGCTCCTGTCCCTTCGGGGGCATCGCACCGAACAGTGTTCTTCCGGTATATACCAGGTCCGGTCTTTGCTCAAACATCTTCTGATCGATGAGGAAGTATTCCTGCTCCGGTCCCACGCTGGTGCGTACATATTTTGCTTCGGTACCAAAGAGCTTTAAGATCCTCTTGGCCTGCTTGCTCAGTGCCTGCATGGAACGAAGCAGCGGTGTCTTTTTATCCAGCGCATCTCCTGCGTAGGAACAAAACGCTGTGGGAATGCAAAGGGTGTGATCCTTGATGAAGGCGTAGGAGGTAGGATCCCATGCGGTATAACCTCTTGCCTCGAAGGTTGCTCTCAGTCCGCCTGACGGGAAAGAGGAAGCATCCGGCTCACCCTTGATCAGCTCCTTGCCGGAGAACTCCATGATCACGCCGCCATCCGGTGAAGGTGAGATAAAGCTGTCATGCTTCTCTGCCGTTACACCGGTCAGAGGCTGAAACCAATGTGTGAAATGCGTTGCACCCTTTTCGATGGCCCAGTTTCGCATCTCCTGTGCAACTGCCTGGGCGACATCCTCGTCCAGCTTTGTATTCTCATCAATGGTCTTTCTCAGGGAGTGATAAACTTTGTCAGAGAGTCTTGCTCTCATCACCCTGTCATCAAAAACCATGCTGCCAAACAACTCGGGTACATTTTGTTTTTCCATAACGGCCTCCTTTTTGTTTTCACATTCGGTGAAAACGATTTTTGGTAAAAGAAAAGGGCGCCTCGGAGATCTCTCCAAGACGCCTTTGTCTTTACGATTTTTTATCTTACAATTCGTTTTTTGATTTGTCAAGCCCGGATTTCAAAAAATTTTAAATTTTTATTTTTGCGGCTTCGGATATGCCCTTACACACCGCTGTCTCCGTAGTTGGAGAGCACTCTTGCCGAAGGATCCGAAACGTTACAGCCCTCCCACTCCTTGTTTGGCATCCAGAAATCCACCACCATTCCGGACTGTCCGGGATAGTACGTTTCAAAGATGTCGCGATACAGAAGGGACTCCTTGGTAAACGGTCTGGCATGCTCATACTTTAGGATCCCTGCCTCAAACTCCGCATCGGTATAGCTGTTTTCGGCAAACTCTGCCAGGTCGTCCTTTAGGGAGTGACCGACAGCATCGGAGAAGGCAGCCTTTTCCCTCCACAGGATGCTCTCCGGGATCAGTGCATCCTTCTCAAAGGCATGGCGCAGAAGGTACTTGCCCTTGTTGTAGGTGTTCAGCTTCTTTTCCGGATCGATGGCCATACAGTACTCTACAAAGTCCAGATCACCGAAGGGCACACGCGCCTCCAAGGAGTTGACGCTGATACAGCGGTCCGCACGCAGCACATCATACATATGCAGCTCACGGATGCGCTTTTCCGACTCCTTCTGGAAGGCCTCTGCATCCGGCGCAAAGTCCGTGTACTTATAGCCGAAGATCTCATCCGAGATCTCTCCTGTCAAGATCACACGAAGGTCCGAGCGCTCATGGATGGCCTTGCACAAAAGATACATGCCGATGGAGGCACGGATCGTGGTGATGTCATACGTCCCCAATGCCTTGATGACCACAGGCAGCGCATCAATGACATCCTGCTTTGTGATGATCACCTCGTGATGGTTGGAGTGGATATAGTCCGCCACCTGCCTTGCATACTTCAGGTCGATCGCATCGATGTCCATACCGATTGCCCAGGTCTCAAGGGGCTTGTCCAAAAGCTTTGCCGCGATGCCGCAGACCAGAGAGGAATCCAGTCCGCCGGAAAGCAGAAACCCTACGGGCGAATCCGCATCGAGGCGCTTTTTGACACCCTCCGTTAGCAGATCGTGGATCCTTGTGGCAATGGTGTCCATATCATCCGTCAGATACGTCTTCACCTCAGACATATCCCGGTATTTCACAAACTGCCCGTCCACAAAATAGTGTCCCGGCGGGAAGGCCAGGATCCGGTCTGTCAGAGACATCAGGTTTTTCGGCTCCGAAGCAAAAACGTAGCTGCCGTCCTTTGTGATCCCATAGTACAGGGGTCTGATCCCGATGGGATCCCTGGCTGCCACAAAGCTGTTCTTTTTTCTGTCATACAGGATCAGCGCATATTCCGCATCCAGCTTTCCAAACATATCCGTACTATACTCCCGGTACAGCGCGGTCAGGATCTCACAGTCCGAATCACTGATAAAGTGATATCCCTTTGCCTCCAGCTCCTGCTTCAACGGTCGAAATCCGTAGATCTCACCGTTGCACACCAGCGCAACCTCCCAGTCATCGGGAAGGTCCTTGATGAAATGCTCTCCTGTTTCCTGGTTTAAGAGATAGGTGCTCTGATTACCGAATACGAAAGGCTGCATTCCCTCATCTGTCAGTCCCATGATCGACAGACGGTTAAAGCCCAGATACCCGTTTCCGGTATCAATCGCCCTTCTCGCATCCGGTCCTCTCGAATGCGTTTTTTCCAGTGCTTCCAGGAAGTCCTTTTTTTCACTTCCCAATCCCAGATAGCCCATGATCGAACACATAGCCTCTTACCTCCGTACATCCTATACTTTTCTTTGAAGCATATCTCATATGCTGCGCACAAAAAGGCGCCTCGGAGAATATTCTCCAAGACGCCTTTGTCTTTACAAAAATGGATTTTACAACCGGACTGGGCCGTTGTCAATAACAAATTTCAAAAAAGTATCTGTATCTCTTACTCCTCACCATACAGATAGATCCGCTGCTCCTTTGTCAGGACATCGATCTTCTTGCCGAGGAAGGCCAGCTTTTTCTCTGCCACTTCACGATCTACCTCTTCCGGCACATCGATCAGCTTTTCGGAAAGCTCGCTGCCGTGCTCTACCAGATACTTGGCGGACAGTGCCTGGATGGCGAAGCTCATATCCATGATCTCTGCCGGATGTCCGTCGCCGCAGGCCAGATTGACCAGTCTTCCCTCGCCAAGCACGCAGAGGGTATTGCCGTTGGAGAGCTCATAGCCCATGATGTTGTTGCGCATCAGTCTGGAGGATACGGCAATCTCGCGAAGCCTTGCCATATCGATCTCACAGTCAAAATGTCCTGCGTTGCAAAGGATCGCGCCGTCCTTCATTTCCATGAAGTCCTCTTCGTCAATGACCTTATCGCACCCTGTTACAGTCACAAAGAAATCACCGTATTTTGCAGCCTCCTTCATAGGCATCACATCAAAGCCGTCCATTACCGCTTCGATGGCCTTCACCGGATCGATCTCGGTTACAATGACCCTGGCTCCCAGCCCCTTTGCACGCATGGCGGTTCCCTTGCCGCACCAGCCGTAGCCGGCAACCACAACGGTCTTTCCTGCAACGATCAGGTTGGTGGTACGATTGATACCGTCCCATACCGACTGTCCGGTACCATAGCGGTTATCGAAAAAGTGCTTGCACTGTGCATTGTTGACTCTTACCATGGGGAAGGAGAGCTTTCCCGCACGGTTCATATTTTCCAGACGGATGATACCGGTGGTGGTCTCCTCACAACCGCCGATCACGTTCGCGATCAGATCCGGGAACTCATTGTGCATCATGTTGACCAGATCCCCGCCGTCATCGATGATGATATTGGGACCGATCTTCAATACCTCGCGGATATGATGCTCATATTCCTCATCCGTTGCGTCATACCAGGCATGCACCTCAAGTCCCGCTGCCACCAGCGCTGCCGCCACATCATCCTGCGTGGAAAGGGGATTGGAGCCTGTCACATACATATCGGCTCCGCCTGCTGCGAGCACCTTGCAAAGATAAGCCGTCTTCGCCTCCAGATGCACAGACAGCGCGATCTTTTTGCCTGCAAAGGGCCTGCTCTGTGTAAATTCCTTCTCCAGCGTCCGCAACAGATCGCAGTTTCGCTTCACCCACTCAATTTTTCTCTCTCCGCTCTCGGCCAGATTAATGTCTCTGATCTCACTTGCCATTTCAGTCACCTCTTTCTGTTTTCTATATCGTTCGTTTTACTGCCGATACAAAATGATCAGCATCAATATCAGCCACAGGATCGCAAGCAGCAGCACCGTCTTTCTCCAGGCCGGTCCTACCTCATGATCACTTTTGGCGATCTTATAAACCATCAGCGCACCAACGATCCCCAGCACCACAATCAGGATCTTTGCAATGGCAAAGAACCGAAAGGACAGTGCCAGACAATAATCCGGACTCAAGACCATACTGATGCCTTCGACCTGCATCACGCGGTTTTCCAGCTCTCTTGCCACATCAAAATCACAGCGCTTTGCAAG
Source organism: Lachnospiraceae bacterium (assembly GCA_024695605.1). Lineage (GTDB taxonomy): Bacteria > Bacillota > Clostridia > Lachnospirales > Lachnospiraceae > RGIG7926. The sequence goes on from JAILHW010000066.1 coordinate 15,545, forward strand.
GGACGTAACGGTCAATGTATCCCCGGATCGCAGGTCGCCGTCTTCGCTAAAGTTCTTTTGATACCAGCTCTTTGCTGCCCTCAAAATGATCGTCTCTCCGGTCGCAGAGTTGCCTGCCAGATAGTAATGATCCTTTCCCATGGGAATGAGACCGTTGACGGACTGCTCCACCTCCAGAATCTCCACAGCCCGGTCCACCTGTATGGTGACAAGATCCTTTTTGTTCAACAGGTCATAGACGCCTGTTCCCACCAGATAGCACACAAACGCAACCAGCAGGATCCAAAGAAAGATTGATTTTGCCTTATCCTTCATTGCCCGAGTCCTCCTGACCGATGGTATATTCTCTGGGAAGCGCATAGCCAAGGGCCTGCAGCTTTCCGGCATAGTCCGTATCTTTCAGGCGCATCCTCGATTCCTGCATCAGCCGCTCAAACTGCTTTTGCTTGCTTCCTGTTTTGATCCGGATGATCCCCACGATGGAGGCGATGACACAAACGACGCCCATGATCAAAAAAACACTTGGCAAAAGCCAGCTGATCTCGGAAGGCGTTCCCAGCTGATGTCTGCCAAACAGATACCATCCGCGCCAGCCGATCAGTCCGCCCACGACCAGCATCAGCAGATAAGGCGTCACCGAAAAGGCATCCGCCGGGATCCCCTCAGCAGCCAGCTCATGACTTCTCGGATCCAAATACTCCTTGCCGCAGCTTTTACAGCTTTTTATAACCTTCTCATATCGTCTTTCCCTTGGCTCATAGGAAAACTGCTTTTTGCCGCAGGAAGGACAATGAAATTCTACGCTCATATGATTTCCTTTCTCACTCTTAGATGAACTTCAAAATCCCGAGAGACTTCAGCAGCAGTACCAAAAGCAGAATAGGTGCCACAAACTTGATCATCACCACATAAAGCCCTCTTCGTCCCAGCTTCTTTCCTGTCTTTTCCACTTCTTCAAGGACCACCTTCGGGCCAACGACCCAGCCGATGAGGATGCAGGTTCCGATGGCAACCACCGGCATCAGCACGTTATTGCTGACATAATCCATGATATCCAGGATCTGTGCAACAGATCCGTTGGGAAGCGTGACCTCGAAATACAGCGAGTTATATCCCAGACACACGATGATCCCGACAACCAGAGCAATGATACTCTCCAGGATCGTGGCCGACTGCCTCTCCAAATGGAACTGGTCCATCAGGGAGGA
>JAILHW010000088.1 GCA_024695605.1 Lachnospiraceae bacterium
GTTGAACGACCCTCCAAATTTGGAGGGTTGTATTTGTAAACTGCAGCCGGATTTGGTGATCATGCAGCAGTCACAATGGTACAATCTGGGATCGGATGCATCCTTTGCATTTGACATTCAAGGTGTTGGAGGGTGACCGGGAAACGATGCGGGAATCAAAAAACGGTACGGCAAAAAAATATATTCTGCTCGTGTTTGCCTTGTGCTTTGCAACGGTCTTCGGGGTGCTGCTTGGCTATAACCTGATGACGGGAGTAAAAAAATAACCTATGTCCGTGGGCATTGCTGCAGTTAGCGCCCTCTTACTTATGCTGTTGAAAAAAAGAGGTCCGGACATTCCGGACAGGGTCTGCAGGATCCTGACGCCGGCGCTTATCCTGCTCTCTGCAGTCAGATCGTTTGTACTGGGCTTTTCTCTTCGGACGGAATACAGGGAGTATACCTGGGACTGGGTAAGGATCGTTACGGACTGCGCCGGCTATGTGACACAGGATGGGACGCTGCCCGCATCTTATTATGCGGAGTATCCCAACAACAGATTCGTCTGCGTTTTGCTGACAGGTTTTTTCCGTCTCTGCCAAAAGGTCAGTCCCGGGATATCTTACGATAGCCTGATCACTGCATCCGTTTTTTTAAGCAGTCTGGCCGTAGCCCTTTCCGTTTTGTTTTTATACGCAGCGGTCCGGGTGTTTGCGGGAGAAAAAGAAGGACTCTTCTTTTCGGTGGCAGCCTGCCTTTATACACCGCTTTATCTTTATGCCACCTTTGCCTATACGGATACGTTAAGCCTGCCGCTGATCAGTCTGGGCCTTTTGTTTTTTGCCCTGTTTCAAAAAAATGCTGAAGATGAGCAGAGCGGAAAGGAAGCAGTGTTTATAGCACTTTGCGGAATATGCTTCGGTCTCGGGGGTGCGGTAAAAACCATGGCCTTTATCTATCTGATCGCCTGCGCCGTAACATTACTGCTCTTTGAAGATGTACGGCCGGTGAGGAATATGATCATCCTCGCAGCCGGCGCTCTTTTGGTGATCGCTCTTTCAGGCAAAGCGGCTGACAGGATGTTCCCCTATTCCCAGGAGGAGTATGACAGATACCGTTTCCCCGCGCAGCAGTGGATCTTCATGTCCCTGAATCCGGACGGAAACGGCGGATATAACGGAGATGATGTACATCTGGCGGAGGCGGCCGAAAACTATGAAGCCAGAAAGACGCTGTGCCGGGAGCAGCTCAGGGAGAGGGTCGCTTTGCTGGGTGTAAAGGGAACGCTCGAAAAGATCTTTTATACCAAGCAGATCCGCACCTGGACAAATCCGGCGCTGGCGGGTGATGACTATATCATGAGAGATCCCATGGGAAAGGGATTTTTACGAAGGCTCTACGGGAAGAAGAAAAAGCTTCACAAGAAGTTTATGACCGGTATGCAGGCCCTGCACCTTTTACTTTTATTCGGCACCATGCTCAGTGTATTTCCCTCGGAACATCAGCGAAGGGAAACGCTTTTGCTCCGCATCAGTCTTGTCGGGATCTTCCTTTTTTTGAGTATTTGGGAATGCAACAGCAGGTATCTGTATATTTTTATCCCGGCCCTTTTGATCACATCGTCAGAGACGCTTCTTTTTCCAAGGCGCTCGTCATAGGAAAAAGCTATAGCGGACGATCAAACAAATATGACCCTCCAAATTTGGAGGGTCATATTTGTTAATGCTTTGTGATTCTTTGGTATGCTTTATTCCTGCTTTGTCATCCGCCTCTTTTTGTATTTTTCTTCATCATTCGAAGTTCCGATACGCCCAACGGGATTGCCAGTGCCAGAGACAGCACATCAGCAACGGCCTGAGCGATCTCCACACCTGTCAGCCCCAGGATCTGCGGCAGGAAAAGGATCATGGGTAAAAAGAAGATCCCGTTTCTTGCCGATGCCGTGATCGAGGCTTTCACCCCTTTTCCGATAGACTGCAGCATCATATTGATCATGGTGGTAGTTGCCAGAAGCGGCATGGTAAGAGCCTGTGCCCGAAGTGCCACGGTTCCGACCTCCACAACCAGCGGATCCTCACGAAACCACCTGATAATAGAGGGTGCAAAACAAAAACTGGCCGCTGACAGACACGCCAAAAACAGGGTTCCCCACCTGACGCAGAAGAAAAATCCTTCTCTGACACGCTGTTTCAGCCCTGCTCCATAGTTATACGAGCAAACCGGCTGGAATCCCTGGCCAAACCCGATCATCGCCGAAGCCATCATCATCAGCACCCTGGTGGTCACTGACATCCCGGCTATCGCCGCATCCCCGCCGAAGCGTCCTGCCATATGATTTAAAAGCAGCGTGGAGATCGCCGCCAGGCCCTGCCTGAACAGCGACGGAATCCCGCCGTTGATGATCTCCTTGATAAAATGTCCGTTCAGTCTGACATTGGAAACCTTCAGGCGGATATTCTGGCCTTTTCTGCTTCCTATCAAAAGTACGATAAAGCTGATGATCTGGCCGGAAACCGTTGCGATCGCGGCACCAGCTGTTCCCAGATGCAGACCTAATATCAGAAACGGATCCAGGATCAGATTGACCACGGCCCCACACATCAGGCCTATCATGGCGTACATGGCACTTCCCTGGAAACGAAGCTGGTTGTTGATCACAAACTGCCCCATCATAAAAGGAGCGCCCAGCAGAATGATCCTCATATAGATCATCGTATCCTGCAGCGTCGTCTCGCCCGCCCCGATTGCCACAGCCAGCGGATCAGCAAACAGATTTCCCAAAACCGCAACCGTGCACCCCAGGATCAGCGCCATGGCAAACCCTGTGGCAGCCACTTCATTGGCTTCTTTATGATTCCCTGCTCCCAGCATTCTGGAAAGATAATTGCCGGACCCGTGTCCGCAGAAAAAACCGATCGCCTGGATCAGCGCCATGAGAGAAAAGACCAGCCCGACGGCTGCTGTGGCCTGTGTAGAGATCCTTCCCACAAAATAGGTATCCGCCGAATTATAGATTCCCGTAACCAGCATACTGATGATCGTCGGTATGGAAAGTGAAATGATCAGCCTGGGAACCGGCGTCTTTGTCAAAAACTCGCGGCGATCCGGCTTTGTCTTTTTCTTTTCCTCATTTTCTCCCATTTTGATTCTCCTTCCTCTCTTAATGCCCACAGAGTATCTGATACATGTTCTCTCTCCTGTCCCGAAACAGGCCCCATTCCATTCTCTTTTGCAAAAGCTCCTCAAGATCAAAGGTCGCTGTCAGGATCTGCTCTTTGTCCCGTTCGGCCTGCGTAATGATCGCTCCCAAAACCGGTTCCGATCCGATCGCCGTCGGATATACTAAAAGTTCATCGCCTTTTCAGGATCCAGGGTTGAACGCCCCTCCAAATATGGAGGGGCGTATTTGTAGCGTATCTTGTAATAGAACCAATCACAACCTTCTTCAAGATATTGATCAGTTTGATACCACAGCATCATGTTCTTGGATTCATTATAGCATGATGTGACAGTTCGTACCAACGGTTTTTTCTTGTTCATCCGGACAGCTTCTGAAAAGACCCCCAGATGAAAAAGCTAATGTGTCATCCTTTGTTCCGTCCAAGCAACCTACAGCTGATGCGAATAAT
>JAILHW010000091.1 GCA_024695605.1 Lachnospiraceae bacterium
GTCATCTGCTCTGATAAAAAGTTTTTGATCGTTTCCACATCCGAGGTGCAGCGCTGTATGATATCCCCGGTATGGTTCTTTCCGTGCCAGGCGTAGGGAAGGTGCTCGATATGCACAAACAACTGATCCCGCATACGCCGGATCAGCTTCTCAGCACCCATGGCATTAAGCAGACGGTACAGATAGCGGCATACACCTGCCGCCAGCGCGATCCCCACGATCAGAAGCGCGATCCCGAAAAGATGGCTTCGAAGATACGCTCTTCCGCCGAATGCCTCGATCAGGCTTTGCACAAACACAGGTGCTGCCTTATCGTCTCCTATGATTTCATCTATGGTATACTGCACTACCTTAGGACCCAGCATATCCAGAAAGGCAACGATCAGCGAACAGATCACACCTAACGCAAAGAAACGCTTACTTCCTTTCAGAAAATAAGCGACCATGGAAAGTCTGTCATAGTCTTTTATCTTTTGCGCATGCTGATTTGTTTCCATTTTCTTTTCGCTTCCGTTATCCTTCTTGATCGGATCCTTCCCGTTGGTTTTTTTCCTGCCGGTGAACCGTTTGCAAAGAAATCCCCGGCTCATCAGTCGGGGATCCAAAAAGTCGGGAACAGCTACCTGTCTCCCATCGTCAATCGTCAAATGCCAAAACGAAATGTCTTATCTTCTTCTGCCGGGCTTTTTCATCTTCTCTTCGTACATCCTTGCATCACTGACACTGAGAAAATCCTCAATACGTCCCGTATTGTCAGCCTCCGTCAGATAGCTTCCCATGCTCAGGGAAACCTGATAGGGCTTTCCTGAGGATGCATTGTAAGATCTGATCGCTTCCGAAAGCTGCTTCTGAAAGCGACAAAGGAGCTTCTCGGAATAGTCCACCGCAAAAATATAAAACTCATCGCCACCGGCCCTGGCTGCGATCTCTGCGCTGTCACAGCACCTGGTGATCATATCCGCTGCCGCCTTGATGGCACTGTCTCCTTCATAGTGTCCATGCTCATCGTTGATGCGCTTGAGACCGTCCATATCAATGACCATGGCGCAGACCGTGTGCGTTCCCCGAAGCCTTGTGATCGCTTCCCTGGCCTGGGTATCAAATCCGCGGCGGTTCAGCATGCCCGTCATGGAATCTCTGATGCCGAGGTTTTGCAGTCTTCCGATCAAACGGTTGATCCGGTCATTTTTCAAAAGACCCTCCAGCGTCAGGGAAATGTTCAAAAGCCAGATATTGTAAAACTCATCGAAAATATCCTTGCCTTCCATCTCGATCACGGAATAGCCGAACAGCCTCTCCGCACAGTGCACACTCATCACATAGTAAAAGTGGGATCTGTCGGAATCGGATCTCGGGATCATATTGGCAGTGTCGAAAATGCGCGGAGAACCGGCATATTCCCGCTTCTTATCGATCCAGATGATCGGTGAGAATTTTCCGGAGGAATGCGTGAAATCATTTTCGATGGACAGCCTGTTTTCCTCATCCGTCTGCATCATCAAAAAGAAGGATGTATAGGCCCCGAAATCAATGGGATTCTCTCCGAAAAGCCTTTCCAGATCATACAGATTCTCCACCTTGTTCAGCAGCAAAAGTGAGGACTCCGTATCATACATCCCATAGCTGAATTTCCGGTTGATCTCATACAGGCGGTTGATACTCTCCGCCTCATATTCATAGTCCAGAGGCTTACACCCGCAGGACTGTGTCAGGATCGCTCTGGGTCTGATTTTCAGCGCCTGTGCCTGTTCCTCCTCATCCTGAATACCGCCCCGATCCAGAAGCCCCAGAGCCTTTCTGGCAATATCCAGGCGCTCTCTTGTGGCGGAAGTCAGATGCGGCAGATATTCCTGCCCTTCAAGGGTACCGTCAAAGCCTGAAACGGCAATGTCCTCGGGTATTTTCAATCCCCGGTTTTTCAGCTCCGTGGACAGCGCGATGGCCATATAATCATTGGCGCAAACTACGGCCTGCGGCCTTTCGGGAAGGGCTAAAAAGAATTCCGCCGCTTCGGCGCCCTTATGAAACCAGAAATCCCCCTCAAACACTCCCGCTCCGTCCCTCGGAAGTCCGTACTCCTTCATCATCCGACGAAAGGAGTCAAGTCGTATCCTTGCATCCTCGTGGGTCAGTGGCCCGGACATATAGCCTATGTGGGTAAAATGATGCACATCCAGAAAATGCCTTACCATAAGCTCCATGGCACCCGCATCATCAAAATCAATGTTATAAAAGCCCTCCACCTTGGTGGTGATGGAAATGACCGGACAGCTGGCATGCCGAAGCTTTCGGATGACCTTATCCGCCATCCCTTCTACATTGTATCCTTCCCCATCATAAACGATTCCGTCAAATCCGGACAGGTCCATATCTTCGATCAGATCAAACTCATAATCGCCATACTGCGCATTGATCTCACCGATCTTTCCCATGGAGTTAAAATACACAAGGTCCACACCCAGCTCATCTGCCGCCGTATTAAACGCCCTGCAAAGATCATGTCTGTATCTGCTGGTCAGTCCGCAACTGAAAACCGCAAACACTTTACGTTTCATAAATCCATCCCCCTCTTCCCCTGACGGATATCAGGCTTGTACTACGATTCTATTGTTTCTCCGATACCTTCTTTTGTCAAGGTGGTGTTTTTCAAAACAGGTCCCTGTATTTTATCAAACATCCTTCTCCAGATAGTCGGATAAAACGCGCATCCGCTTCTTCCAGGTATGTTCCCCGGCCAGAAGATATCCACGATCCGCAATGTCCTGCATCCTGTCCTCATCCGAAAGAAGCCCTCTTACAATATCCGGAATGGCTCCGATTTCTTCTCTGTTCCAGATCCTGCAGTTTTCTCCGTCTAAAAGGATCTTATCCAGCCAGACGTTGGAATCCGTCAGACAAACGCTCCGATTCAGCATGGAGTTAAAGATCCGGTCATGGGGTCCGTTTTGAAACCAGGGAAGGACATTCAGCGAAATCTTACTGTCTACGATCTTTTCCAGACACTGTGCCGAATACAGACTGTCTCCGTCGATCAGATTTTCCGGATGCGAGAGCAAAAGCTCATTCCACTTATCCCCGAAGACATGCACCCTGATGCCATTGTCCGCAAGGGTCCTTATGACCTCACCACGCATATGATAGCGCACATACAGATCGATAAAGGTGATGTTCTGCATGGTCTGCTTCAGATCCTCTTCTGTCAGATCCTCAATTTCCCTTCGAAGAAATTTCTCCACCACCGCTTCCACCGTCTGATCCGGATGGGACAACAGATACTCGATCATCTCATAGTAAAATGCAGTATATTCCTCATCCAGACGCGTGATATACTTCTCAAACCGTTTCGGGGAGGCGTAGTTTCCCGTAAACAGGACATCTATGCTGCGCTCCCTGATAGCGGGCGCTTTCCGGGGCGTTTCTTTCTTTTGCTCAAAGTCCGTATGTCCGTCCCTCTCTGCCGTATAAAGCTCCGTGCCCGCCAGCGGCAAAAAGGGTCCCATTTTGACTTCGGGGAAAAAGCGCTTCATAAAGGCTTCATGGCCCAGATCGATGGAAAGCTGCGTATAGAGCCCCGGCCTTTGGGACAAAAGCTCATAGTAATAATACGGGTGATCTGCCAGAATATTAAAGCAGGGAATCTTCAGGCCGTCCCAGATATACTGCCCGCTTTCTTCATCCAGAAACTGCGGCTCCTTGCACATCCCGTGAAAGTTAAAGGAAAGCATCACGGTATTTCCGCGCTCATAAAACCGCAGCATTTGAGAGGATGCCTTCCAGGGCTTTGCCAGATCATACAGATATACATCATGCCCCAGCTTCTCAAGAGCCTTTTTCATCTGTCTGGAAAAATAGCCCTGCGTCTCGATATCCCCTTCAAACAAAATGATCTTTTTCACGCCTCTTTCGGTGCTCCCTCACTTTGCTGCTCTGTGGTCACATCTTCCTGTTGCTCTTCAGTCTTTTTCTCTCCGCGGTAGATCTCCTCGGTCTCCTGCGATTCATCACCTAGCTTTTTGATCTCCTCCGCCAGGCCCTTTTCCTGCTCCTGTTTTTTGCTTCGAAGTTGCAGCAGCTCGTCAAAGATCCTGCCCGCCACCTCATCCTTGCTCATCAGAGGAAGCTCTGTTACCCCGGATCTTGTGATCAGTGTCACAACATTGGTCTCCGTTCCGAAGCCCGCGCCTTCTACCTTTACATTATTGGCCACGATCATATCTACATTTTTCTTGGTCAGTTTTTCCGCGGAATTTTCCAGCATATGCTCGGTTTCCATGGAGAATCCGCAAAGCAGCTGTCCGGCCCTTCGATTCTGCCCGAGGTATGCAAGGATGTCCGTGGTCCTCTTTAAGGGGATCGAAAGCTCTCCGTCCTTCTTTTTCATCTTCTCCCCAGCTACCTCGGCAGGGGTATAATCCGCTACAGCCGCAGCCTTTACGATGATATCCATGGAGCCTGCCACAGCTCTGACTGCCTCATACATATCTCTTGCGCTCTTGACATTGACGCATTTGACAAAGGACGGAACAGGCGCTGTGGTATTGGCCTTTACCAGCGTGACCTTCGCCCCTCTTTGCATCGCCACCTGCGCCAGGGCAAAGCCCATTTTGCCGCTCGAATGGTTGGTGATGAACCTGACGGGATCCATGGATTCCATGGTGGCACCCGCAGTTACGAGCACGTTCAGATCCTGCATATCCTTTTCAAAGCGGATCTCCTTAAGCAGTGCCTCGATCAGCATCTGCACCGGAGGAAGCTTACCCTTCCCCTCATCCTTGCAGGCCAAAAGACCCGTAGCCGGTTCAATGATGACCATTCCGTATTTTTTGCACTTTTCCAGATTCTCCTGGACGATGGGATTTTCGTACATTCTGGTATTCATGGCCGGAGCAATGAGGATTGGGCAGGTGCATGCCAGAAGCGTGGTGGTCAGCATATCATCTGCGATCCCGCCCGCGATCTTTCCGATCACATTGGCACTGGCCGGGGCGATCAGAAATGCATCCGCCTTTTTGGCAAGCGAAATATGCTCTACCTCAAATTCAAAGTTCCGGTCAAAGGTATCCACCAGACACTTGTGTCCCGTCAGCGTTTCAAAGGTGATGGGGTGAATGAAATTCAACGCATTTTTCGTCATCAGCACATGTACGTCTGCATGGAGCTTTACCAGATCGCTTGCAAGCTGTGCTGCCTTATAGGCGGCGATGGAACCAGTCACTCCCAAAAGAACCGTTTTTCCCTGTAACATATCCTCTCTCCTTTTTCAATCGCATCCTGATCCTTTGATCAGGATCTGTAATCCCCGTTGATCCTTACATAGTCATAGGTCATATCACAGCCCCAGGCGGTAGCCTCTCCCGCTCCGTCGTGAAGATCCAGCCGGATCTCGATCTCCTCACAGCTTAAGAGATTTTTGGCAAAGTCCTCATCAAAGCTTTCGGCATATCCGTTTCTGTAAGCCGGCATCACACCGGCATCGGATGCCAGATCGATATCCACCTTGGACACATCCACATCCGCATCGGCATACCCGAGGGCACACATGATCCTTCCGCTGTTGGCATCCGCACCAAAGATCGCACATTTTACCAGAGAAGAGGAAATGATGGATTTGGCAACCGCGATGGCGCTTTTGTCATCCTTTGCCCCTTTCACCGTGCAGGTTATAAACTTGCCGGCGCCCTCTCCGTCAGCTGCCAGCATTCTGGTCAGATTCACCATGACAAGCCACAAAGCCTTATAGACGATGCCGTACCCGGTCGTCGGAGCCTCTTCCACCTTTCCGGGATGTCCTGCATCGGATACGATCCTGTCATTGCCTGCAAGGCCGTTTGCCATCACAAGCACCATATCATTGGTGGAGGTATCGCCATCCACCGACATACAGTTATAGGTGACCTTCACGATCTCGGAAAGCATCTTCTGCAACAGATCAGAGGAGATCGCAGCGTCCGTCGTGATAAAGTTCAGGGTGGTAGCCATATTGGGATGGATCATACCGCTTCCCTTGGCCATACCGCCAAGATGACATACCTTTCCATCCAGGGTAAACTCCACAGCCACCTCTTTTGCCACGGTATCCGTGGTCATGATCGCGTATTCCGCGCGGCCCCCGCCGTCATAGGAAAGATCGGCTGCAAGCGCATCGATATGGCTTCGGATCGGCTCGATGGGAAGGGTCTCTCCGATAACGCCCGTAGATGCAACCGCGATCTCTTCCGTCTTAAGTCCCATTGCATCTGCTGCAAGCGCGCACATCTCTTCAGCCTTTTCCATGCCGTCCGCATTGCAGGTATTGGCGTTTTTGGAATTGGCGATCACCGCTCTTACCTTGCCGCCGTTTTTTGCAAGATGCTCCTTTGTCACAAGGATCGGGGCACCCTTGACTTTGTTCTGTGTATAAACAGCCGCCGCCTCACAATCCGTGTCGCTGACAAACATGGCAAGATCATATTTGTCCGGATCCGGATTCAGTCCGCAGTTCAGTCCGCCGGCCCGAATGCCCTTCGCGGCGCAGATCCCGCCTTCGATCATGGTATATGCCTGATCCGTTATCATTTTAATGCTCATAATGTCTGACTCCTTTTTCTTAAAAATTATCTTTTATCATACCACATTTTTTCATCTTCTTCCACCTAAGTTACCTTCTGAAGATCCGAGATATCTCCATCCACCAGCATGGAGTAATTGGTATAATAAACCACAAACCCGGGATTGGCGCCTGCCGGCTTTTTTACGTGCTTCTTTTGGATGTAATCCACCTCGATCTTATCCCGTCCGCCGGCCTTGGAATAGTGTGCGGCAAGGCGGCCCGCCTCCTCAAAGGCGCGGTCCGGTATCTCCTTACCTTCGCTTTTTAGGATGACGTGGGAACCGGGCATGCCCTTGGCATGGAACCACCAGTCGCCACCCGTGGCCAGCTTAAAGGTGATCTCTTCGTTCTGGAAATTGTTCTTTCCCACATACAGATCAAAGCCGTCGCTGCTGATATAATGAAGCGGCGCACTTTTGGCGCTTCTGTTTTTCTCTTTTCCGCGGCTTTTGATATAGCCGGCAGCAAACAGCTCCTGCCGGATCTGGGACAGATCCTCCTCGCTCTCAGCCAGATCCAGGGAGGTCAGCACGGACTCCAGATGGTCCCTCTGGCTTTTCGTCTCCTCTACGAGTACGCTTAAGGTCTCATAGGTCCGTTTCAGCTTTCCGTAGCGGTCAAAATACTTTTTGGCATTCTCCATCGCAGAAAGCGTGGGATCCAGCGGAATGGTAATGGTTTCATTGGTGTAATAGTTTTCCGCCTCCAGACTCTTCTGTCCGCTCTCTGCCTGATATCCGTAGGTATGCAGCAGTTCGCCGTAAACCTTATACTTGTCTCTTTTTTCCGTATCCTTCAGCTGCTGCAGCTGAAGACCGAGCTTTTTATTCTGCCGCTCCAGTGCCACCGAGGTGATATGCCGAAGATCTGCGGATTTTTGCCGGATCCTGGTAACCTGGGCTTTCTTTCCGTAAAAGCCAAGCACCACCTCTGACATACTCTCAAAAGGCTGCAGCTCTTCCTCCCGATACATGGAAAAGGCAAAGGCGCCAAACTCCATCGGCGTATGGTCTGCCTTTGATGAAATGATGCAGGGAGAAAAGGCCCCTCTTCGGATTGCTTCAAGCAGTTCCCAAATAGTTAGCGATAGCTTACTTTTCTCTGCCTCGCCTGCAGCTTCAAAGTTCCGTTCCCCGTCAATACCGGCGCGGTAGCAAAGCTCCTGTGCCATGACAGGCGATATTCCCCGAAAGCTCTGATAGATGGCCTTGAAGGCCACCGCGGGTTTGGAATACAGATGGCTATCCAAAAGCGTCTGCAGCTCTTCCTTCGTCTTTGCCGTCATCAGATCCGGCTTGCCGTCGGTATCCACGCGGAAATACTGCTTTCCGGGTAGGACCTCTCTGACGGAGGATACCAGAGCCGATACATGCTTGATCGCATCCAGGATCTTTCCCTCGCTGTCGCAGAAGATCACATTGCTGTGCTTCCCCATCAGCTCGATGATGAGCTTTTTTCTCCGAAGATCTCCCATCTCATCCAGATGCTCCACCTCGATCTCCACGATACGGTCGAGCCCCGGCTGCGAGATAGAGACGATCCTGCCGCCGGAAATGTGTTTCCTGAGCAGCATGCAAAAGCTCGGTGCCGTCATGGGGGATTTCTTGTTCTCTTCGGTCAGTGCGATCAGGGGAAGGGATGCATCGGCGCTGATCAAAAGCCGGTAGTTTCCTTCCTGGGGTTTGATCTGCAGCAGAAGCTCGTCCTTTTCGGGCTGCGCGATCTTTGCGATCCTGCCGCCTGTGAGTTTGTCTGATAGTTCGCTGCAAAGGGCAGCGATGGATATTCCGTCAAATGCCATAATGATCCTTTCGTGTTGCTTCGCGTGTGCAGTTTTACACGGCTGAGTCAGCGCCCCTCAATTTTGCTTACGCAAAATTTCGTGGTGTTGCTTCGCAAGCCTGTTTGGCTGATAGGCTAAGACAGCGCCTCTCGAATTCGCTTCGCTCTTCTCGAGGTTGTTGCTTCGCGTGTGCAGTTTTACACGGCTGAGTCAGCGCCCCTCAATTTTGCTTACGCAAAATTTCGTGGTGTTGCTTCGCAACAATAAAATAAAAAAGAGTGCCCCTTTGCGTGCGAGCACTCACGGGGCACTCTTTTCCATTTTAACGCTGACTCAGCCTATCAGCCAGTCGTACATTTCCTGATACTTTGCTGCGGAAACGTTCCAAGAGAAGTCCGCCGCCATGGCTCTGTCAACCATTTTATTCCATTCGCGCTTTCTCTGATAGAATACGTACTTTGCATACCGGATGGTAGCAAGCATCTCATATGCATTGTAATTGCAGAATGAGAATCCGGTTCCGGTGCTTTCAAATTCGTTGTAGGGCTCCACGGTATCCTTGAGGCCGCCGGTCTCACGAACGATGGGCAATGTACCGTAGTGAAGCGCCATCAGCTGTGACAGTCCGCAGGGCTCAAACAGGGACGGCATCAGGAAGGCATCCGAAGCCGCATAGATCTTATGCGACAAAGCATCCGAATAGTAGATGTTGGCAGATACCTTGTTGTTGTACTTCCAGTCGAAGTGGCGAAACATGTTCTCATACCGTTCCTCGCCGGTACCCAGTACAACGATCTGTACCTCCTCCTGGCAAAGCTCATCCATGATATAGGCGATCAGATCAAAGCCCTTCTGATCGGTCAGTCTGGATACTATACCGATCATCATCTTCTTATCGTCCTGCTCAAGTCCCAGCTCTTCCTGCAGGGCACGTTTATTCTTCACCTTTTCCTTACGGAAGTTCGCGGCATTGTATCTGGCCACGATATTGGTATCCGTTGCCGGATTGAAGTCCTCGTAGTCGATTCCGTTGACGATACCGCGCAGGGAATTGGATCTTGCATTCAAAAGGCCGTCCAGACCCTCCCCGTAAAACTGGGTCTTGATCTCCTCTGCATAGGTTGCCGAAACCGTCGTGACCGCATCCGCATAAACGATACCGCCCTTCAACAGATTGGCATCCTTGTAGCTCTCCAGTTTGTCCGGTGTAAAGAAGTAATCCGGCAGTCCGGTGATCTCCTTGACCTCCTTCACATTCCATCTTCCCTGGAATTTCAGGTTGTGGATGGTCATAATGGATTTGATCCCTCTGAAGAACTCTCCGCCTGCAAACCGCTCCTTCAGGTAAACCGGAACCAGTCCCGTCTGCCAGTCATGGCAGTGAATGATGTCGGGATGAAAGCCCGTCAGCGGCAGCGCCGAAAGTGCTGCCTTACAGAAAAAGCTGAATTTGCGGATCTCATCCAAAACGTTGTCGCTGTAGATCCTGAAACCGGAAAAATAAGATTCGTTGTCGATGAAATAATAGGTGATCCCGTCTACCTTGGCCTCCAGCACACCCACATACTCGCTTCTCCAGTTGAAATCGAGATAGAAATGGGTCTTGTACTTCATCTGATCCTTCAGTTCCTGTCGGATACAGGTGTATTTGGGAAGCATCACCCTTACATCAAAATAGCGCTTGTCAAGGCACTTAGGAAGGGAGCCGACCACGTCTGCAAGGCCACCGGTCTTGATAAACGGTACTCCCTCAGAAGCAATAAACAAAATGTTTTTCATTCTAAAAGTTCCTCCAATACAAAAACAAACATACCCTCTTTGTATTATACTACAACCCCCTGTATTTTGAAAGAAAAATTTGCACGTCCGAACCTTCTCATCCCGCTTTTTCGGCGTCTGCTTTTTCCTTCAATTCCCTTGCATTTTCCAGCGCACTTTCCGTGACTGTGTCGCTTCCGAGAAGTCTGGCAAGCTCCATCGTCATGCCCTCCTCATCCAGCCTGTCGATCCGGGTCACGGTCTTGTTCTGATCTTCGTTTTTCTCGATCCGAAAATGCGTATCCGCCATGGCTGCGATCTGCGGCAGATGCGTGATGCAAAGCAGCTGATGGTGCCTTCCGATGATTGCCATCTTCTCAGCTACCTTCCAGGCTGTCTGTCCGCTGATCCCGGCATCCACCTCATCAAAGATCAGAGTCGGCGTTTCATCCGCACTTGCAAGGATCGATTTGAGTGCAAGCATGATCCTGGAAAGCTCTCCGCCGGAAGCCACATCGGTTAGCGGCCGCATACTTTCTCCCGCATTGAGACTGATCATAAAGCTGACTCTGTTATCTCCGTCCCGCCCAAGTAAACCTTCCTCGCGGCGGATATCCACCTGGAACGCCGCATGGGAAAAGCCCAGCTCCAGCAGCGCCTTTGTCAGCTCCTTCTCCAAAAGCGGTGCCTTCTTTCTGCGGATGGCATCCGCCTTTTCGCAAAGCGTATCCAGCGCAGCCTTTGCCTCCTCGGCCTTTTTCTTTAGTCCTGCCAGATACTGCTCCATATCTGCAAGCTTATCCAGATACTCCTGCTTCATCCTGGCATAGGATAGGATCTCCTGTACGCTGTTTCCGTACTTTTGCTTCAGCCTGTTGTAAAGATCCAGACGCTGCCCCACTTCATAGAGCCTTCCCTCATCCACGCTCTGCTGATCCAGATAATGCCCAAGCCACCTGGCACTCTGCCGTACCTTATCCTCGGCATCCAGAAGGTCATCGCAAAGAGCATCCAGCTCCGTATCGATCTTCCCGGCAGCCCGAAGGCTCTTAAGCGCCTCTCCGATCAGCATCAGCGCCGATCTGTCCTCAAAGTGATCCAGGCACTCTCTTGCCTGCGTTGCATACTGGGCCAAAAGATCCGCATTGGAAAGCTTGCGAAACTCCTCCTCCAGCGCTTCATCTTCTCCCTCCGAAAGCTGTGCCTCGTTGATCTCTCCCAGCTCAAAGGAAGCCAGATCCATCTCCCGCTGCTTCTGGCTGTCGCTGACGGATTCCTCCTCCAGCTTCCGGCAGGCATCGGTGTATTCCCGGTAAGCATCTGCTAGCTTTTCCAGGACCTCGGCAAGCGTTTTTCCGCAGTACAGATCCAGGATCTCCAGATGCTTTTTTTCCTTCAAAAGTGTGATGTTTTCCTGCTGGCCGTGTATATCGATCAAAAGCTGCGCCGCCTGCTGCAGGATCCTTGCACTTACCACTTCCCCGTTGATCCTGCAGATGCTGCGCTGCTTTTCCACCCTGCGGGTCAGGGTCACTCTCTCATCCTCTAAAGAGATTCCGAGCTGCAAAAGACCTTCGATGATCTTTTGCTCCTTTACCAAAAATACCAGCTCCACATAGGCATGCTCCGCGCCCTGGCGGATCAGCATTTTATCGGCTCTGCTGCCCAGCGCCAGCATGATGGAATCGATGAGGATCGATTTTCCGGCTCCGGTCTCTCCCGTGATGATGTTGAGCCCCTCCTGAAAGGACAGCTCTGCCTCGTGGATCAGTGCAACGTTTTTTACCTTCAGTTCTTCTAACATAGATTACCCTTGTTCTTTGATCGAAACGATCCCCTTTAATCCTTCAGCATTCCTTCAATGGTCAGCTTCAGCTCCCTGGCCGCTTCTTCGTTCTTGATGGCGGCCATGATGGTATCATCTCCTGCAATGGAGCCTACCACCTGCGTAAATTCCATGGCATCAACAGCCGCTGCCACAGCCATTGCCATCCCCGATACGGTCTTGATCACCAGGATATTCCCTGCCGTATCCGCGGATAAAAAGCCTTCCCGAAGGACATTTAAATACTTCCCCTCTGCTTTGCTTTCCTGTTTTACGACGGCGTACCGCTGCTTTCCGCCCGGCGCGGGCACCTTCATCAGCCCAAGCCTTCGGATATCCCTTGAAACGGTAGCCTGTGTTACCTCATATCCCTTCTGCCGAAGCAGCTGTGCCAGCTGCTCCTGTGTTTCCACCGGCTGCTGACTGATCAGAGAAAGGATACATTCCCATCTGTCTGTTTTCATTCGCCTGCTATCTGACGGTTCCCCCGTCCTTTCCTCCTATTCGTCGTCCCGCATTTTTTCATGCAGCACCTTCAGAAAGCTCATACTGCTCAGTCTGATGAGCCTTACCTTCCTGTCGGATTTTCGGATCCGGATCCGGTCCCCGTTTTCCACGGGATAGGAAAGCGATCCGTCAAAGGTGATCTCCGCATTCTGCAGCGGTGTTTTATCCTCCTGGAGCTTCCCGAGGCTGATCGATACCTCATCCTCCGGAGAGAGTACAATGCTTCTGGTATTGAGCGTATGGGGACAGATCGGCGAAACCACCAAAAGCGATGCCCTGGGGTTTACGATCGGCCCGCCTGCCGACAGGTTATAGCCCGTAGAGCCCGTAGGCGTGGATACGATGATCCCGTCCGCAAAATAGCTTGCCAGCTTCTGCTCATTGACACAAAGATCAAAGGGCAGCACCATCAGCGGCCCTCTTCGGGTGGTCACGATATCATTCAGCGCATGGGCAGAGGCGACCACCTCTCCATCACGGACCAGCTCTCCGTATAAAAGCATCCGGTCTTCGACCTCGTACTCATCCTCCAAAAGATGCTCCAGCGCCTGGTCGATCCGGCCCTTTTCCACCTCTGCCAGAAAGCCCATTCTACCCAGGTTGATGCCAAGCAGCGGAATATCCAGCCGAAGCGTATCTCTGGCCGCCTGCAAAAGTGTTCCGTCGCCGCCAAGGACCAGAATACATTCCGTATCATCCGGCACCAGAAGCGGATTGCGCTCCTTGCTCTCATAGAGCTCATGCTTGCTGATTGCATCGCGCATCAGCACCTCTGCCACAGCACCCCTTTGCTCAAGGAAACGTTTGATATACCCCGTCGTCTCCTGCATGGGGTCCTTTACTAGATTGGTCACGATAAAAAACCGTTTCATGCGTATCCTTCTTTCGATCAAAGATCGGCCGCAGCGGCCTGTCTTACAACCTCATCGACCCTCTCTTCTCCAAATGCATCTGCCTTAGCTTCATCCTTTCGCAGATACAGCAGAAATTCGATATTCCCCTCCGGACCCTTGATTGGGGAATACTCCAGGCCCATACACGAAAAGCCAGTCTCCTTTGCAAATAAAACCACCTTTTCAATGACTTCCTTGTGGACCTTTGGATCGGTCACCACGCCCTTTTTCCCGACCTTTTCCCTGCCTGCCTCAAACTGCGGCTTGATCAGCGCCACCATCTCGCCCTGCGGCTTTAGCAGTTCGTAAGCGGGTGCTAACATTTTGGTCAGGGAAATGAAAGAGACATCGCTTGTGGCAAAATCCACCTGCTCCGGGAGACTCTCTTTGGTAAAGTAGCGAAAATTGCTCTTTTCCATACAGACCACGCGCTCATCCGTGCGCAATTTGTAATCGAGCTGTCCGTGCCCAACATCCACGGCATAGACCCTTTCGGCACCATTTTGCAGCATACAGTCCGTAAAGCCGCCGGTGGAGGCACCGATATCCAGGCAATGCTTTTTCTCCAGCAAAATGGGGAATACCCGAAGGGCCTTCTCCAGCTTCAAACCGCCTCTGCTGACATAGGGCAATGTCTTACCGCGCACCTCGATCGTGCTCTTTTCTTCATCAAAGGTGCTTCCGGCCTTGTCCTCCTTCTGTCCGTTGACATAGACGATCCCCGCCATCAGGATCGCCTTCGCCTTTTCCCTGGAGGGGGCAAAGCCCTGTTTGACCAAAAGCACATCCAGTCTTTCCTTCATCGCTTCAAAGTGCCTCCCGGATCTTTGACAAAATGCTCTCCCTGTCGATATGAAGCTCCTGCTTCAGGATCTCTACATTTCCGTGTTCCACATAGTTATCCGGCAAAGCAATGGGAAGCACGCGGCAATCTGCACCGCTTTCCACCACCTCGCGAAGGATGCTGGCGCCAACGCCGCCTTCATAGATATTCTCTTCCATCGTCACGAGAAGATCATGGCTTTCTGCCGCACGCCTTACAGCCTCGGTATCCAGCGGCTTTGCAAACCGAAGGTTTAGAAGCGAAACCTTTTCATGCCCTTCCTCGATCAGACGCTCTCTGATTGCTACCGCGCTTTCCACCATACTGCCCAGTGCCAGAAGCGCCACGCCGCCTGGCTCCTTGTTTTCATAGATCCATTCCGCCCTGCCAAGCTCTATGGGCTTTCTGTATTCCTTCAGACCGTCGTAGGCTTCTCCTCTCGGATACCGAAGTGCCACGGGCTTTTTGCTGTTTACCGCATACTTCAGCATATCGGAAAGCTCCCACTTATTCTTGGGACTCATGACTACCATATTGGGGATCATGGACAGATAGGAGATGTCAAAAATGCCCTGATGGGTCTCTCCGTCGGCTCCCACAAGCCCCGCACGATCCACGGCAAATACCACGCCCAGCTCCTGCAGGCAGACATCATGGATCATCTGGTCAAACCCTCTTTGCAAAAAAGAGGAATAGATCGCAACCACGGGCTTTAAGCCTCCGGCTGCCAGTCCCGCTGCAAAGGTGACCGCATGCTCCTCCGCGATCCCTACATCAAAAAAGCGATCCGGAAACCGGTTTTTAAAGCGCTTCAGGCCCGTACCGTCGGGCATAGCCGCCGTGATGGCCACCACCTTTTCATCCGTCTCTCCCAGCTTGTTGATGACGGTCCCGAATACATCCGTCCAGTTTGCCTTGGTCTGCGGCTTTAAGGGAAGGCCCGTCTCGATATCAAAGGGCACTGCCCCGTGGAATCTGGCAGGATGACGCTCCGCCAGCGGATACCCCTTCCCCTTATGGGTCATCAGATGCACCATAACGGCACCCTTGACCCTTTTGGCCTCCTGCAGCACCTTGCAGATGGCAGAGATATCATGACCGTCCACGGGTCCCAGGTAGGTGATGCCCATATTCTCAAAGAGCATCCCCGGGATCACCAGCTGCTTGAGACCGTTCTTGGTCCTCTGGATCATCCTGGCAAGGGGCTGACCGTATTTCTCATTGTCGATCAGGCGATAGTAGATGCTGTCCTTCAGATCCAGGTACTTGGAATCCGTACGGATCGAATTCAGATACTGGGACACACCGCCCACATTCTCCGAGATCGACATATTGTTATCGTTGAGTACGATGATGTAATTGGTCTCCAGCTGCGCGGCATTGTTCAGCGCCTCATAGGCCATTCCGCCGGTCAGGGAGCCGTCTCCGATCACCGCTACCACCGTCTGTTTTTTCCCCAACAGATCCCTGGCCTTGGCAAGCCCGAGACCTGCAGAGATCGAGGTGGTGCTGTGCCCCGTATCAAAGCAGTCGCACTCACTTTCCTTTCGCTTGGGAAAACCGCTCATACCGCCGTACTGGCGCAGCGATTCAAAGCCCTCACGCCTTCCCGTTAACAGCTTATGGGTATAGCTCTGGTGTCCCACATCCCATACGATCTTATCCTCCGGCAGATTGAGGGTAAGGTGCAGCGCCATCGTAAGCTCTACGGCACCCAGATTGGCCCCGAGATGACCGCCGCATTTACTGATCTTTTCGATCAGAAACTCACGGATCTCCGCTGCCAAAAGGTCCCATTCTCCCTGCGGGATCTTCTTGATATCATTTTCTTTTTTGATTAGGTCTAAAATCATCAGTAGTCTCTTTCTGTCAGGTAGGAAAAGAGCTGCTCCAAAAATGCCGTATCCTTCGAAAGCTTCGAAAGCTCCTCTCGGGCAAGGTCTGAAAGCTGCTTTACCTTTTCTCCTGCTTTCTGTAATCCGTATAATGATACATAGGTACTTTTTGCGTTCTTCTCATCCGAGCCGATGGGCTTTCCAAGCATCTCCTCGCTCCCTGTCACATCCAGGATATCATCCCGGATCTGGAAGGCCAGTCCCAGCCGGTAGCCGATCCGCTCCATGGAAAGTACCTGCTCGGGCGTAGCACCGCCCATCAGCGTGCCGATCATCAGCGGTGCCTGCAGCAGTGCTGAGGTCTTATGCGCATGGATGAACAACAGCTCCTCTTCACCGCAGGGCTCCTGTTTGGCCTCTGCAAGCATATCCGCCACCTGGCCGCCCAGCATTCCCTCGCATCCCGCCTTTTGGGACAGGATCCCGAAGGCTTTGATCCCGCGGCTGACATACGCCGGATCGTCCGCTCTCTTTTGCAGGGCATCGGCCACCGTTTCAAAGGCCAGGTTCAAAAGGCCGTCTCCTGCCAGAAGTGCCATGGCCTGCCCGTATACGATATGATTGGTCGCCCGTCCGCGCCTAAGGTCATCATTGTCCATTTCCGGCAGATCATCATGGATCAGCGAATAGGTGTGGATCATCTCGATCGCCGCCATAAACGGATGGATCCATTCCTCCCTGTCGGAAAACAGCGAAAAGCTTTCCCGCATCAAAACGGGACGCAATCTCTTTCCGCCGCCTGCAAGGGAATAGCCCATGGCCTCATAGACCTTTGCCTGCGGTCCTTCCTTCTCGGGCAGATAGGAAAGTACGATCTGTTCTGCCCGGGTGCTTTTTTCTTTTAAAAGGCGCAAAAACTCCTCTTTTTCCATCACATATCCTCTTGTTCAGACAATACGATCACTTCTTTTTCAATCTGATCGATCATTCCTGTCAGGCTTTTTACCAGCTTCATTCCCTTTTTATAATTCTCAAAGGATTCCTGCAAAGAAGCCTCCGGATCCTGCATGCCTGCAACAATCTGCTCGAGCATTTCATACTGCTCTTCAAATCCGCCTTCCGTAACCTGCGCATTCTCAGCGCTCATCGACTCTTCCATTCTGTCTCCTCCCTGCCAAAGAGCTTCTCATCCTGCTCTATCTTTTTGACATCGGCCATGACCCTGCCGTCCCGAAGATACAGCGTTACCATATCTCCCGGCGAAAGCTCCGTCACACTCCCTGCACCCTTGCCCGTCTTCGTTTCCACATAGGCATAGCCTGCGGAGATCCGTTTCAGGGGAGATGCCCCGTCCAGCTTTGCACACAAGACACCGAGGGTATGTTTTTTTCTCTGAAGCACCGCCGCAAAGTCCTTTTGCAGATACACCCTTCGCCGCGAGACCTCCTCCCGGCTGCCCTGTATCCTGCCCGTCATCATCTGCTGCATCATCCGCGAGGTCTTCTCCAGATCATAGCGGCTTTTTTGCACCTTGTCTGTCAGCGATCGTTCCATCTGCTCCGGAATCGGATCTATGACAGCCCTCACACTTGCAAGTTTCTTTCCCATCGCCTGCGAAAGCGCAGATTCCGCTTCGCCCAGCATCAGTCTTCTTGCCGCCACGGTTGCTTTCGGAGAGCGCTTTTCCAGAGCAAGGCCAAGTGCGGATACCTGCCCCCGTTTGGTTGCCAGGATCTGCCTAAGGGCAAGGCTGAGCGCCTTTTTTTCGTCCTCCAGATCGGCCATCAGCTCATAGATGTTACAGGTTACCTTCTCTGCCGCTTCGGAAGGCGTTCCGGCAGCCAGGTCCGCCACCATGTTCAGGATCGGCACATACGGCGTATGACCGATGGCGGAAACCACCGGGACCGGCGAATGAAATACGGCCTCTCCCAACTCTCTGGAGTTGAAAACCTCCATATCGCAATCGGAACCGCCGCCTCTTGCAATGATGATCGCATCCGGCTGTTGGGAAAGGATCCTTTGCATACCCCGCAAAAGACTGGGGATCGCTTTTTCACCCTGCACATACACCGGACACAATATGATCTCAATAAAAGGATTTCTTCGCTTTGCGACAGACTCGATATCCCGTCTGACATCTCCGGAGGCCGAGGAAAGCACGCCCAGTCTTCTGACCAGTCTGGGGATCCTTCTTTTGTACATCTCCGAAAACATCCCCGCCTCTTCCATCTCCCGGCGGGTTTTCAGGTACTGCTCATAGATCCGGCCCTCTCCACTCAGACTGAGCTTCTTTACGCGAAAGGTAAACCTGGCCGGCTTATGATAAAAGGTGATCTCCCCTTCGCACTCCATTTCCTTGCCGTCTTCCGGCATTATGCTCTGGTTTCTTGCATCCCCAGCATACAAAATGCAGGAAAGCTGGTTATCACCTTCCCGCAAAATAAAATACGTATGACCGGAAGCACTGTGATATCTGACATCACTGATCTCCCCCCGCACAATGGTATGTCTGCAAAACAGATCCTCGCGTACCATCGCGCGCAGATACTCTATGATCCTGGATACCGAATAGACCTTCCTGTCCATAGTTCGATACTCCCGTCAATCGGCGAATTTCGCCAAAACACCGTTTACAAAGCCGGAGGCTTCATCCTGCCCGTATCGCTTCGCAAGCTCCACCGCCTCATTGATGGAAACCGAAACAGGGATCTCGGAGACAAAGCGGATCTCATAGACCGCAAGCCTCAGGATCGTAAGTTCCACCTTTCCGATGCGCTCCAGATTCCAGCCCTTCATATGCTCGGAAAGCGCACTGTCGATATCGGCCAGCTTTTCCCGGATATCCTCCACCGTCTCCGTCACAGCCCGGCTCTCTTCTTCTGTCATCTGCTCCTGCTCTTCATCTTGAAAAAAGAGCGCTTCCTGATCGGCAAACTCCTCCTTCGGATAGAACTCTACCCGGAACAACAGACGGAATACCTTTTCTCTTTGCTTCGATCTGCTCATGGAACATTCACCTTTGCAACCCGTACGTTGACATCGGAAACCATCAGTCCGGTCATTGTCTCAATCGCGGATTTCACCCTGCTCTGCACGCTCTGACAGGTCTGGGGGATCTGGTATCCGTAATCAATGGCGATGGAAACGTCAACGGAAACGGATTCACCCGCGACATCCACCTTCACATTTTTCATCATCTTTCTCATCGCATTCTTACCGGGCACCTCCCCGGCTGCTGCGGTCATCGGAAAAGAAGCTCCCTCCACCTCGGAAACGGCAAGGCCCGCTATCATTCCTACCACGTCATCGGAAATCTGTACGCTTCCAATCGCGTCAGTCGATTCATATCTCAGGATTTCCTTCTCTGTGTTTTGTTCCATTTTGTAGCTCCTTTCGTAACTCAAATCTTACATAACACCAACTTATAGTATATCAAACAAGGCCCGTTTTGGAAAGAGCCTTTATAGCCAGAAAACAAAGATGTACATGGCATCATTCGCCTGATATCCCACCTTGTCGCGGCCGCCCAGATAGTTGAACATCTCCCGTTCATCGATCAGCTTTTGCTTCACTTCCCGGTAGACCGCCGCATTTTTACAGCGAAACGTCACCGATTCCGCCCCCGCGGCGCCGGCTCCGTCAAAGATCACCTGCAGCCTGACCGGATCATAGGACTCCAGCATTCTTCCCTCTTTGACAAAATAGTTGTCTGCCGTGGCCGTGCAGTTTGGAAGATACTCGGTGTGTATGGCTTCATGAGTCCTTCCCAGCTCCTCTGAGGTCACGCAAAAGTACGTGTACTGGAGTGTGCTCTTATCCTCTCCGGTCCCGGTCACGGTCGGATCGTCAAAGGTGGCATCCACATAGTACCACTCGCCGTCAGCGCGGACCAGATTCCAGCTGTGAAGCTCCGAGCCTCCCTGGGCGCCTCTGGCGTTCCCCCATACATAGGCCGCCTCCACGCCGGCCTTTCCCAAAAGATACTGCAGGGTCTTGGTATAACCGCTGCAGACGCTTTTGCCCGTCAGGAGTACGGAAATGATATTCTGATTTTCCTCGGTATCGATGGTATAATCCGTATGCTTTACAATATAATCATGCAGATACCGGATCTTCTCATAATCACCGGTGGCAGGCACATACGCTAAAATCTCATTCGTCCTTTTCTCGATCCGGTCCGCATACTCCAGCACCTGCTCCTCGCTCATGGAAAAATCGCCCCAAAGCTCCACATCCGTGATCTTCGAAAAGCTCTCCTTCCAGGTGATGCGATACCCCCTGCAGTAAAACAGCTCCGGGTGGTCGGCCTTGACATATTCATAGACCTCATCCGTCAGCTCCTCATCCAGGAAGGAAAGATATGCCGTTCCCATACTGCTAAGGCCCGCATAGATCTCCCGGTAAAGCGTCTGCCCCTTTTCATCCAGCCTGTCATAGTAGTAGGCATAATCCGATGCCATGGCGGTGATCTTCTTTTGGACCTTTTTGCTACCATCGCCCGCGGGCGCAGCCTGCTCTTTTTTCTCATCGGAGCTTCCTGTGAAGACATCAAAGATCGACTTCTTTTCGGATGCCTCCTGCTCGTCCTTCGTATCGGCAGAGCCCTGCGCATCCGCATCGATCGGCTCCAGCTCTCCGGATCCTTCGACGATCTGGGCACCGCTTCCCGGCGCCTTGTCATCCAGCGCGCTGCCCGAGTCCCTGCCGATGATCTCATCCGTCGCGCCCTGCTCTTTTTCTCCTGCCGGCTCACTATGTGCATTGCCTTCCGAAGGTAGAGAGGATACGCCGCACCCCGCACATACCAGGCATAAAAGCAGCAATCCTATGATACTTGATCGGATACCAAACGCTTTTCTCATTCTCACCTTCCGAATTCGCTCAGTACAAGCCCTTCGTTTCGATCCAAAACCATCTGCACACTCCAGGGATTGATGAACAGAAGAAGGGGCCGCTCCTTCAGGTCCGTTACCTTCTTCATATCCGAGGTCCCCACCAGTCTGTTCAGATCCGGATTCTCATTTTCGATCCAGCGGATGTGCTCATAGGGAAGCGGCTCCATCCGGATTTCCACGTTATACTCATTCTCCAGCCTGTACTTGAGTACCTCAAACTGCAAAACACCCACAACGCCGACAATGATCTCCTCCAGACCGGTATCCAGTTCCTTAAAGATCTGGATCGCACCCTCTTGGGCGATCTGCGTGATCCCCTTGACAAACTGCTTACGCTTCATGGTATCGAGCTGTCTCACCCTTGCAAAGTGCTCCGGCGCAAAGGTCGGGATCCCGGCATAGCGAAACTCCTCCTTGGGCATACAGAGGGTATCCCCGATGGAAAAGATGCCCGGATCGAACACCCCGATGATATCTCCCGCATAGGCCTCATCCAGGATCTTTCTGGAATCCGCCATGATCTGCTGAGGCTGGGAAAGACGCATCACCTTGCCGCCCTGTACATGCCGAACCTCCATGGAGGCATCATATTTTCCTGAGCAGATCCGCATAAAGGCTATCCTGTCTCTGTGGGCCTTGTTCATATTGGCCTGGATCTTAAAGACAAAGGCGGAAAACTCGCGGCTGACCGGATCCACGATCCCCTGATCGCTCTCCCGCGGAAGCGGCGTCTGGGTCATCTTTAAAAAGTGCTGCAAAAAGACCTCCACACCGAAGTTGGTCAATGCCGATCCGAAGAATACCGGTGTCAGCTTTCCTGCCTGGACTCTGGCAAGATCAAACTCTGCGCTGGCGCCGTCCAAAAGCTCGATCTCCTCTAACAGCTTCTCCTTGGCCTGCGCTCCGATGACGCTTTCCATCTTGGCTTCATCCTCGACGGGGATCACCTGATCCTTTCCCTCCTTGGTTCCCTTTTCGGTATCCGAAAAGCAGTGGATCGTCCGGCTCTCTCTTTCATAGACGCCGCGGAAGGCCTTTCCGGAGCCGATGGGCCAGTTGATGGGACAGGTGGCGATCCCAAGCTCCTTTTCGATCTCATCCAACAGATCAAAGGTATCGTTGGCATCCCGGTCCATCTTATTGATAAAGGTAAAAATGGGGATTCCCCGCATACCGCAGACCTTGAACAGCTTTCTGGTCTGGGGCTCCACGCCCTTGGCACCGTCGATGACCATTACCGCCGAATCGGCTGCCATCAGGGTACGGTAGGTATCCTCCGAGAAATCCTGGTGTCCCGGTGTATCCAGGATGTTGATGCAGTATCCGTCATACTCAAACTGCAATACCGATGAAGTAACCGAAATACCTCTTTCCTTTTCGATCTCCATCCAGTCGGAAACCGCATGTCTGGCTGTTGCCTTTCCCTTTACGGAGCCCGCCAGATTGATGGCTCCTCCGTAAAGCAAAAATTTCTCCGTCAGGGTTGTCTTTCCCGCATCGGGGTGCGAAATGATCGCAAAGGTCCTTCTGCGGGAGATCTCCTGCTCGATCTGATTCATTCTGTGTTCCTCCGTGTTACGTTATCATTCATCCCTTACAGCATCGACGATCCGGGGCATGATGCGCTGATCTGCAGCCAGTCAAGCACCGTTGCCGCGATGTCCGCAAAGGTCTGTCTCGTTCCTAAGTTAGCTGGTGCTAACTTTTTCCCATACATGATGCAGGGTGTATATTCCCTGGTATGATCCGTTGTCGCAAGATAGCCGGGATCACAGCCATGGTCCGCCGTCAGGATCAGAATATCCTCATTCCCCAGTCCCTCCATGATGGCCGGCAGCTTTTCATCAAAATAGGCAAGGGCCTTGGCGTAGCCGTCAATATCCCTTCTGTGCCCATAGAGCATATCATAATCTACCAGATTGACAAAGCAAAGTCCGTCAAACTCCTTTTGCAGATACCCGAGTGTCTTTTCGATCCCGTCCGCATTGGAGGTGGTATACACAAATTCCGTCATTCCCTCTCCCGCGAAAATATCATGGATCTTGCCGACTGCGATCACATCTTTTCCCGCATCCTTCACATGATCCAGAAGGGTTTTGCCGGGAGGCTCCAGGGAAAAATCATGCCTGCGGCTGGTCCGCTCAAAGCTGCCCGGACTGCCGATAAAGGGCCTTGCGATCACCCGGCCAACGCCATGCTTTCCGCGCAGGATCCGTCTTGCGATCCTGCAGTATTCATAGAGTTGCTCGATGGGAACCACATCCTCATGGGCTGCGATCTGGAAGACGGAATCCGCCGATGTATAGACGATCAGATCGCCGCTCTTCATATGCTCCTGCCCGTAATCCGCGATCACCTTGGTCCCGGAATAGGGTTTGTTGCAAAGAACACTTCTGCCGGTCTGCTTCTCAAACTCCCGGATCACCTCACTCGGAAACCCGTCCGGATACGTTGGAAGCGGCGACTCTGAGATCAGTCCCGCGATCTCCCAATGCCCGATCGTGGTATCCTTCCCGGCTGATGCTTCCTGCATGCGGGCGATCCTGCCCGTGATCGCATCTCCTACCGGACTTCCTTTTTCAACCTGCACACCGTCAATATCAAACAGACCCAGCTTTTGCAGATTGGGAAGCTTGAAATATGCGGATGTCGAACAGGAACCTATGGTATTGGTCCCGGCGTCTCCGAAGGCCGCTGCATCCGGTGCCGCACCGATCCCGAAGCTGTCTAATACGATCAAAAATACTCTGCTCATATGCTGCCCGCCTTTCATTTCTCAATGCTGTAAAGAGTATATCATAAAACCTTCCTTTGTTCCGTAAAAAATACAAAAATCCACTTTACATTCTTGAACACTTTTAGTATTATGATATCAGATAATAGTAATCATTACTGATTTTAACAAAGGAGGATATAGACTATGGAATCTAATGCAGCTCAGGTAAACAACCTTGTAAACTTACTCGACGGTTATGCAACAAAGGGCGGACATCACCTCAATGTGAATGTACTGAACCGCGATACCCTTCTGGATGCACAGAAGCACCCTGAAAACTATCCCCAGCTGACCATTCGTGTATCCGGCTATGCTGTGAACTTTGTCAAGCTGACACAGGAGCAGCAGAATGACGTGATCAGCCGTACCTTCCACGAATCCATCTGATCCGTTTTGCATCCTTGATCGCGAAAGCGGTCTTGCGCTACCATTTATATGCATGAGAAAACCCCGATAGCATCGGGGTTTTCTTATGTCTCATTTACTTACTATTCAGCTTATCAAAAAACCTGTTTCAGACGTTCTTATGCTTCTGCATTCTCCGCCGGAGCCTCAGCAGCCGGAGCTGCAGCGCCGCCCTGGATTCTCTGCATGATGAAGGGATCATCGATCTCCAGCATCAGCATCTCGATCTGCTCCTTGTAGGTATCCATCTCTTTTCTCATAGCCTGAAGCTTATCATGGCTCTCAGCGCGGATACCTTCGATCTGCGACTCATACTGTGCCTTTACCTGTGCAACCTCTGCTGCCTGCTTTTCAGCCGCCTGCTCTTCCAGCTCCTTGGCAAGCTCTTCCTTCTTGGCATCAAAGCCCTTGCTAAGCTCTTCGTTCTCTTCGGTCAGCCGCTTGATCTCAGCATCCTTTTCTTCAGCAAGTGCAGCAAGCTTTTCATCCATCTCCTTCTGCAGCGCTTCGGAAACCTTCTTCTTTTCGCTCTCCAAAAGCTCGGTCACGGTTTTGTCAGCCTTGGCAAGTTCCTTCTCGATCTCTGCCTGCAGATCGGAAAGCATACCCTTCCAGGTATCGTCTGTCTTCACATAGGAAACAGCCTCTGCCTTGCTCTCAGCAACTTCCGCTGCCTCACTGCCTGCAGTCTCGGCACTGCTGATGGTATCCTCAGCCTCCTCTTTTACAAAAGAGCTCTGTGCCTTCATTGCCTGTACCGCTTCTGCTGCGGAGCTGACCGTTGCAGCAGTGCTCGTTTCTGTTGTAACCTGATTGAATTCTTCCATTGTTCTCCTCCGTCCCCCCGCCAATCATCTCTTTAGGGATATAGTTGTTTTTATTCTGTATTGGTTTCAATGCCGTCCGGCATTTCACTTCATCCTTCAGACATCCAAAAGTCCCATAAATCTGGACTTGAAATCGTCTATCTGATCCTGCAGTCCCTGGTTCTTTTTCCGGAAGGCCTCCTGCACCTCCATCAGCTGCTCATCGTAAAGCTCGCTCATCTTATCAAGCTCCTCCTGATGCTCTGCCGACTGCGCCTGCAAAAGAGCGATCTGCTCATTGGCCGCCTTCAGCTTCTCACCAAGCTGCTTGTGATGCTCTTCATGCATATTGGTGATCTCTACCAGCATCTCGTCGTAGATGGATTTCATCTTCGCCATCTCCGATTCGTGCCAGGTCTGCATCGCGCGGATCTTCTCCTGCTCCTGCTCGGTCAGCTCAGCTTCCACCTGCTGATTCTTATTCCGAAATGCAGTCTGCAGCTCATCGATCTGCTCCGCATACAGATTCTTCATCTTCAAAAGCTCGGCATCATGTGCCTGCGCCTTCTCTTCGAGGCTGTCGCTTTCGTTTTTATACTTTTCAATCTCTGCCTGCAGATCATCGTTACGCTTGCGAAATGCGCTCTGGATCTCATCGATCTGTTCTGCATACAGATCCTTCATCTTCTTGAGCTCCGCATCATGCGCTTCGTTGACTGCCTCAGGACTGTTCTCCTGCTTGTACTTTTCAAAATCCTCTTTCAAAGAGGCTGTCTTGGCTCTGAATGCTGCCTGGATCTCATCGATCTGCTCCGCATACAGATTCTTCATTTTCAGAAGCTCGGCTTCATGCTCGGATTTCAGCTGTTCCAGCTCTGCTTCCTTTTTTGCAAGTTCACTCTTTTTTACCCCGCCAAGGAGGTTCAGTAAAAAGCCCATATCCGCTCCTTTATCTATGTGCTGATAATGCCCACATACAAAGTTATTATAACAAATGTTTTTTCCGTTCACAAGAGAAAAAAAGAAAGAATATCCACCGGATTGTTCTCGAGCACACTGTGTTTTCCCGCTCTTTATATGTCGCCATTAGCAACATTTTCTTGTAAGCGCTACGTTTTTTTCGTCTTTCTATACGATTTCTGAGATTTCCCGGATCGAATTATGCCCTTTCGGTTGACATCTCTATTTCTATGCTGGTATGATAACTACAATTTTAGGCAAAATGGCGCCCTCGACGCTATGTCGCTATTGGCAACATTCCATTTCTTCGTTGAGGGCGTTTGACAACACGATACATAAAAAGCGAATACAAAAAGGAGAACCAACCATATGAAAAAGCTATCCCTTCCCCTTCTGGCAAAGACCGTAAAGGAAAACCGAAAAAAACTGCATATCACGCAAAGCACAGTATCCGAAAAGACCGGGATCAACCGCTCGGTCCTCAGCAACCTCGAAAGCGGCCAATATACCCCTTCCGTAGATCAGCTGCTGGCACTGTCAGAGGTTCTTTCCTTTGATCCCGCAGCTGCCATGATCGAGGATGCGCCAAAGGATGCACCTGCTGATCCCACAAAGGCAGCAGCACTTCCCTCCTACAAGATCGCCGTTGCAGGCACCGGCTACGTGGGCCTCTCCCTTGCGGTGCTTTTATCAGGACACAATGATGTCACCGCTGTGGACATCCTGCCGGAGAAGGTGGAGAAGCTAAACAGCTTCATCTCTCCCATCGGTGACGAATACATCGAAACTTATCTTCGCGAGGCCAAGGAAGGGAAACGCCTGCTCACATTAAATGCAACCACAGACGGAGATGCAGCATATAAGGATGCGGATTTTGTCATCATTGCCGCGCCCACAAATTACGATCCCAAGGCCAACTTTTTTGACTGCTCGGCTGTGGAATCCGTGATCCGCCAGGTTCTGGAGGTCACCAAAAAAAGAAAGAAAAAACCTGCCATCGTGATCAAATCCACGATCCCTGTCGGCTATACCAGAAGCGTCAGCGAAAAGTTAGGCGCAGACAACATTTTGTTCAGTCCGGAATTCCTGCGGGAATCCAAGGCGCTCTACGATAACCTCTACCCGTCCCGCATCATCGTGGGCTGCGATGAGAAAAACAGAAAGCAGGCAGAGATCTTCGCTTCCCTTCTGCAGAAAGGCGCCATCAAATCCCCCATCGATACCCTCTTTATGGGAACCACGGAAGCCGAAGCCACCAAGCTCTTTGTCAACACCTATCTGGCCCTTCGCGTTTCCTACTTTAACGAGCTGGACACCTACGCCGAGCTCAAGGAACTGGATACCGCTTCCATCATCAAGGGCGTCTGCCTGGATCCCAGAGTCGGTGATTTTTACAACAACCCCTCCTTCGGCTACGGCGGATACTGCCTGCCCAAGGATACCAAACAACTGCTGGCCAATTACCGGGATGTACCCGAGAACCTCATCGAAGCCATTGTGGAAAGCAACCGCACCAGAAAGGATTTCATCGCAGACAGAGTCCTGCAGATGGCGGGTGCCTACAGCTATACGGAAAATAATTATGATAAGACCAAGGAAAAGGATGTTGTGATCGGACTCTATAGACTGACGATGAAACAGGGCTCCGATAACTTCCGACAGTCCTCCATCCAGGGCATCATGAAGCGCATCAAAGCCAAGGGCGCCACCGTGGTCATCTACGAACCCACCCTGGAGGACGGTACCACGTTCTTCGGAAGCAACGTCGTCAACGACCTGAAAGCCTTCAAGAAGATGTGCGGCTGCATCATCGCAAACCGGTACGATACCGCGCTCGATGATGTACGCGACAAAGTTTATACACGAGATCTGTTTCGAAGAGATTGAGGAGGGGGTAATTTCGAGGCTGCAGACACCGGGGCGTGATTTCCCGGCGGCGAGTTACGGATGCCCGCTGCGTCAGCACCGAACTGTCTGAGCTAAGCCGGGGAATGCAGGCCCGGGGGCTGCCGCCGAGTTCTGCATAATGCCACGAAAAAGATCCCGGTTGCAAAGCAACCGGGATCTTCTATTATCTCTAATTCTTTTTTCTTACTGGCAATCCTTAATGGAGAAGCTGATGCGTCCCATCTTGTCCTTACCCAGACAAACCACATCAACCACATCGCCGAGGGTCAGAACATCCTCAACATGATTGATCCTCTCTTTTGCGATCTTGGAAATGTGAACCATACCCTCTTTGCCGGGTGCAAACTCAAGGAATGCACCAAACTCTTTGATGGATACAACCTTACCGGTGTACTTCTTGCCTTCCTCAAACTCGGATACGATCATCTGGATCATATCGATGGCATCCTTCATACCCTTAGGATCATTGCCGCAAACATCAACAGCGCCGTCATCGGTAATATCGATCTTCACGCCGGTACGTGCGATGATCTCATTGATGGTCTTTCCTCTCTGGCCTACTACATCACCGATCTTATCGGGATCGATCTGGATCTGAACGATCTTCGGTGCATACTGTCCAACCTCTTTACGAGGCTCTGCGATAGCAGGCTTCATGCAGGAATCCATAATGAAGAGTCTTGCTTCTCTGGTGCGCTTGATCGCCTCTTCTACGATCGGACGGGTCAGGCCGTGGATCTTGATATCCATCTGGATCGCGGTAATACCTTCGGTGGTACCGGTTACCTTAAAGTCCATATCTCCGAAGAAGTCCTCAAGACCCTGGATATCGGTCAGAACGATGTAATCATCATCGGTATCGCCTGTTACAAGACCGCAGGAAATACCTGCTACCATCTTCTTAATCGGTACACCCGCTGCCATCAGGGACATGCAGGATGCACAGGTAGAAGCCATGGAGGTGGATCCGTTAGACTCAAAGGTCTCGGATACGGTACGGATCGCATAAGGGAACTCCTCTGTAGAGGGAAGTACCGGCAAAAGTGCTCTCTCAGCCAGTGCGCCGTGACCGATCTCTCTTCTTCCCGGACCGCGGCTGACCTTGGTCTCACCTACAGAGTAGGACGGGAAATTGTAGTGATGCAGATATCTCTTGCTGGTGATGTTCTCATCCAGTCCGTCGATCTTCTGTACCTCGGAAAGAGGTGCCAGTGTCGTAACGTTGCAGATCTGAGTCTGTCCTCTGGTAAACATTGCACTTCCGTGTACTCTCGGAATGATGTCAACCTCAGCAGCCAGCGGACGGATCTGATCGATGGCTCTGCCATCCGGACGCTTGTGATCCTTCAGAATCATCTTACGAACGGTCTTTTTCTGATACTGATAAACTGCCTCTCCAAGAACGGCAAGCCACTCTTCCTTGTCAGCAAAGGCCTCCTCAAGCTTCGCAGTCACCTGACGGATATTCTCCTCACGAACCTGCTTCTCGTCCGTAAATACAGCCTTTTCCATCTCCTCGGGGCTTACGATCTCTTTCATAGCCGTAAACAATTCCTCGGGAACTGCACAGCTGATGTACTCATGTTTCTTCTTGCCAACCTCAGCAGCGATCTTATTGATGAACTCGATGATGGTCTGGTTCACATCATGTGCCATGTAAATGGCCTCGATCATTTTTGCTTCGGGAATTTCCTTCGCACCGGCCTCGATCATGATCACCTTCTCGGAGGTGGAAGCTACGGTAAGCTTCAGATCGCCTTCATCCCAATCCTTCTGTCCGGGATTGATGATGAACTCTCCGTCCTTCATACCTACCTGGGTCATAGCGCAGGGACCTGCGAAGGGGATATCGGAGATCGTGGTTGCAATGGAGGTACCGATCATGGCTACAAGCTCGGGACGGCATGCCGGATCCACGCTCATTACCATGTTGTGAAGGGTTACGTCATTGCGGTAATCCTTCGGGAACAGCGGACGCATGGGACGGTCGATAACACGTGCCGTAAGGATTGCGTTCTCGCTTGCCTTGCCTTCTCTCTTGTTAAAGCCTCCGGGGATCTTGCCGACAGCGTAGAACTTCTCCTCATACTCTACCGAGCAGGGGAAAAAGTCGATGCCGTCCCTGGGCTTTTCGGAAGCGGTTGCGGTAGACAGGACTGTGGTCTCTCCGTAGTGCATGAATGCACAGCCGTTTGCCTGCTTACCGACTCTGTCGATGTCAACTGTCAGAGTTCTGCCAGCCAGTTCCATGGAATAAGTTTTGTACATACTCTCTTCTCCTTTTCTTTTGTTTGATAGAAGCAGGTAGAAGATCCGAAACTACTGAACCGTCCAAAAATCGCCGCCGTTTTTACACGCTTCAGCGGTCTCGGAGCAATTCTTCTACCTACTGATTAAATTGCTAAAGAGGCGGAATTGCTTCCGCCTCCTTTTTCCATAATTAGCGCCTTAAACCAAGCTGCTCGATCAGCGCACGATATCTTTCGATATCCTTTGCTTTCAGATAGTCCAAAAGGCCACGTCTTTTACCGATCATCTTATACATACCGCGTCTGGAATGATGATCCTTGGGATTCTCCTTCAGGTGCTCGGTAAGCTCCTTGATCCTCTCTGTCAAAACCGCAACCTGTACCTCCGGTGAACCGGTGTCGCCTGCAGTTCTGGCATACTTCTGCATGATCTCTGTTTTCTTCTCTTTTGTAATCATTGTTTTCCTCCTTGATGTTGCATTCAGCAAAGACTGCAGCGTTGCAATCCCTTATCCCTTTGGGATACACACAAAGATGCGGCCGGAGATGCCTGCACCTGAGCATGGCTAAAACTCATACGTACGGATGATATTCTAACACAAAGCAGCCTGGCTTGTAAAGCATTTTCTTTTCTATTTCGCCATTCACGGTCCCATATCGATCTGCCTTCTGCGATCCGGCAGATCAAAGCGCTTTTTCAGATACGGGATCAGGTACTCACTCATTTTCACACTGCCCGTCATATTCACGTGATCACCGCCGTCCAGCATATCCGCTGCCCAGTCCAGCCCGATCTCATCCTGCATCAGGTTAAAATCAATATAGGTAAGCCCTTCCTCCTCAGCAAGCTTTGCAATGGCGTTGTGCTTTTCATAGGTAAAATGCAGCGGCGCCGGGGCACTGACAAGGATCATCTCGATCCCTTCCTTTTTGCAAAGACGGCAGATCTTATCCATATAGACCCTGGATAAAAAGGGAATCGGCTCTGCCCGATCGGAAGGAGCCATATAGGCCCCGCCTTCATACGACTTTACCTTCATGCGCTTGGCAAAGCCCCGGAAATGCGTCATGTCCTTGGGCTCGGCCAGTCCCGCAGCGATCTTCCAGGTGCCGTGATGCCGCAGGATCGGAAACAGCTCGTAGGCGCTTGCATCAAAGACCTCGATCAGCTCTCTTCTGCCGTTGGAATCATCCACCAGAGTATCCGGTTCGAACAAAATCACCTTCGGATCCTGCTTTTTACAAAAGCGCTTCAGCGCATAGTAGGCCTCACTGGTGCTCTGCCCCGATTGTCCGATGATATAGGCAGAAATCCCCGCCTCGGCAAAATGTGCCGGCGAGATCAGGACCATTGCCTCACTGTCTCCGAGAACCGCCAGATCGATGGAGTTTTCCGGCTCCAAAAGCGCGCTGCCCACATAGATATCCCTCTCATTGAGCCGCCTGTAATCCGCTGTCCGGATGGGATCAGAGATCCACGAAGCGATGCACATAATGACAAGGACCGTCACCAAAAACGCAAGCAGCTCGATCCATCTTCTTTTCGGATCTGCAGTCGAATTTGCACTCGTATTTGCGCTCGTATTTGCCATTGCATCCGCAGGTGTTTCTGCTGCTGTTTTCACAACTTTTTTCACGGATGCATCTGTAGTTGTTGTATTCTTATCCGCAGCATTCTCAGAAGCCTGCATAGATCATATCCACCTCCTGATAACCCGGTCCGTAAAGACCAAAGATCATGATCACAAGGATCAAAGAAAGGGCTGCTGCCCAGCGAAGTGCAAGCGGTTTTTGCAAAAGCACCGCCGTGATCTGCACGCCTTTTTCCCGGTAATGGTTGATGATGGCAACCACCAAAAGTCCCGCAAGCACGATGACCCAGTCGGATGCGTCCATTCCCCACTCGCTGATCCGTGCCGCGCTTTGGATCGATGCGCCGAATCCGCTAAACATGCGTCCCAGCATGGCAAATCCGTCAGACACCGTATTGGCCTCAAAAAACAGCTCTCCGAGAAAGATCACGCACCAGGTTTTTACCACACGAAACAGCGTGACCCCTTTGCTTTGGATGCTCAGCTGGCACTTTTCCAGGATCGCATTTCCCAGCGGCTCAAAGATCAGCTCTAGCAGGATCACGACAAAGTAGAATACACCGTAAAAGATGTAGGTCCACTTCGGTCCGTGCCAGAGACCGTTGCAAAGCCACACCGGCAAAAGTGCCATGGCAGATGCCACCATCTTGGTGGGATGGATGGCGATCTTCTTTTCCTTTGCAAATTTCGCCCAGTTTCTGGCAAGCGTGCTCATGGAAACCGGGTAGAAAATATAGGTCTTAAACCAGACACCCAGAGAAATATGCCATCTTCTCCAAAACTCGGATGCATTCTTTGCCAAAAAGGGCTGTTTGAAGTTTTCGGGCAGGCGGATGCCGAAGATCTGTCCGATCCCGATTGCCATATCGATGCAGCCGGAAAAATCCATGTATTCCATCACCGTAAACATCACGGCCGCCGCGATCACTTCGATTCCGCCAACCGCATTGGGCTTATAGTACAGCCAGCAGACTGCCGGATACATCCGATCGGCAATGACCAGCTTTTTAAATGCGCCCCAGCCAAGCCGCAGATAACCGCAGGCCAAATTGTCAGGATCGATGGCATTTCCCGCAAACAGGGCTTCGCTGATCTGCTCATAGGCAGCGATCGGTCCCTGGATAATGGTCGGGAAAAAGGATAAAAACAAAAGTACCTTCAGCGGATTTTTCTGGGGTGTGACCTTATTCCAATAGACATCCACCAGATACCCGATGGCCTGCAGGGTATAAAAGGAAATTCCCAGCGGCAGGATCAGATTCCGCATGGCCGCCTGTTTTTCCACACCCAGTTTTCGCAGGATCCAGTTTACGTTTTCCAATGCAAAGTCCGTATACTTGACGGATAACAAAAGCCAGAGAAGCAGCACGATCCCCAGGATCATCACTGCCCGTTTGCTCTTTACAGAATGCTTGTTGATCTGTGTGCGTCTGGTCTTGACCTCCTCTGCCGGAATGCTGCCCTCTGCCTTTTGGGCCTTCAGCTCCGAGAGCTTTTTCTTTTGTTTTGCATCCAGCGCTCCCAGCCAAAGCCCGATCCCCCAGGTGATCGCTGCCGCCGCGAGCGGAAACCACATCCGCCTGACGCTGAACGTAGAGTAAAAACACAGACTTGCCAAAAGCAGCACAATCCATCTGTATTTTTTCGGTATGATCTGATACAGCAGCATTACGATCGGCAAAAAGCCGGCTGCAAATACCAATTTATAATGCACCATTGATTTTCGACCTCTTTTTAGTATTCCTTTCTTTTATGTCAGATCGCAGATAAACAGACAGCCTTCCAGTTCCCCTTCCAGGTTGTCCTTTGCGGATGTGATAAAAAGGCGTTTTCCACCCTCTGCGATCGCGCAGGATGTCACATTCGTAGCCGGAAGCGGGATCTGCCCCAGAAGGCTCCCATCCTTGCCGCTTCGCTTTTCCACCCGGTGTCCGCCCCAATATGCCACCCAGAGATTATCCTCATCGTCAATGCAAAGCCCGTCCGTCATTCCGTTTTCCGCTTCAAACAAAACCCGTCCGTTGGAAATGGCTCCGGTGCTCTCTTCATAATCGTATTTGAAAACCGCGTATTTCAAGGTATCCGAGAAAAAGAAGCTTTTCCGATCGCTGCTCCATGCCATACCGTTGGAGATCTTTGTATCCGGCACCAGAACGCGCACCTGCCCCTGATCCAGGCAATACAGGGCTCCCTCGGCAGGATGATCGTCATTGACGGAAGCGCCGAAAAACAGCCTTCCGCGGGGATCCAGCTTCGCATCATTGCAGCGCAGATACGGCTTAAAATAGGGCACAAGATCCACCATCCGTTCAACCTTTTTATCCACATAGGAATAGATCCCGTCCATGGCTGCCAGGATAAAGCCGTCCCGATGCGGCATCGGCACTGCCGATCCGATGGGCTGTCCAAACTCAAAGCATTCCTTTTTCCCATCTGTCATGGTCCAAAGCCTGCCCGCGGTAATATCCACCCAGGAATACCGTTTAAGTCGCTCATCATAAAAAGGACTCTCCCCCAGACTATTCTGCTCTCTGTCAAAAACCGATGCCTTCCACTCTTTCATACGCGCCCCTCCTTTTTTTCGCATTGTCCCGTTTATTGTAACACAGATAAAGTAAAAACGGGATATGTAAATCTGTGCTTATTTGTGTTAAAATGGGAATGGACGTAAGACGGCCGATCCGGCAATTACTATTTCAATAAAGGAGGGACTACTATGCAATATGAAATCAAAGGAGGCACCTTACCCGTACTTCTCTGCCGCTTGGAGCAGGGAGAAGAGATCATCTGCGAATCCGGCCAGATGAGCTGGATGGATGACGGGATTGAAATGATCACCGAGGGCGGCGGTCTCGGTAAGGTCTTCGGACGTATGGTATCCGGCGAAAACCTCTTTACCAACCGTTATGTGGCCAAAAGAGCCGGCGAGATCGCTTTCGCTTCCAGCGTTCCCGGCAGCGTGATCGCATTGGAGGTGACTCCGGAGCATCCCATCATCGCACAAAAGGGCACCTTTATGGCAAGCACACCCGGTGTGGAATACAGCGTATTCCTGCAAAAGAAGCTGGGTAAAGCCTTCTTCGGCGGTGAAGGTCTGATCATGCAGAAATTCTCCGGCTCCGGACTGGTGTTCCTGGAGGTAGACGGCTTTGCCGTGGAATATGATCTGGCTCCCGGTGAAAAGAAGGTCATCGATACCGGTTATCTGGTATCCATGGATGCCACCTGCAATATGGAAGTGGTTACCATCAAAGGCGTGACCAATGTTCTGTTCGGCGGTGAGGGCCTGTTCAACACCGTGGTTTCCGGCCCGGGTCATATCATTGTACAGTCCATGCCCAAACAGAACCTGGCGATGACACTCTATCGCCTGATGCCAAAGAGCAGCAGCTGATCTAAGCTAGACAAACAAAAATACGGGGGCACCGGATCCATCCGGTGCCCCCTCTATCTGTATCGTTTTTACGTCTCTTTTCTTTCTCTTTCCTGTCTTCTTTGCTGCTTTATCCGTAGATATACTCCTCAAAGGATGCCCAGTTCCCCTCGAGCGTTGCCTCTTTTTCAAAGGTAAAGCGAAGTTCCTTCAGCTTCAGTCCGCCGTTCATGAAACGAAGCCGCATCACACCGTAGCGAGATCCGAACAGGATCTTTCTTTGCACCACCATCTCCTGTCCGCCGCCGTGGAAGGTAAAGGAGCCTCCCGGTATGCCCTGATAGTATATCCCCACCGGAATCTGGGACAGCTCGGACAGATCGGAGGAGCCTACCATATCCATAAAGTAGCAGCCTCTCTTTTGCACATCAAAGCCCATAAAGAAGATCGCGCCCTTTTTGGTATCCACATCGGAAAGGTCGATCACGGTGCCGTCCTGGATCTCATAATACTGTACATCCTCCGGATCGGCCACAGTCACCTCCTCATGGAAGCCTGTCACCTCTACCTTATAAGGCTCCTTGCAGAGTCTCTTCATGGCATTGGTATGCATCAGAACGCTGCAAAGATTCCGGGCAAGGCGCACGAGCTGTCCTCTGGTGATCTCTCCCTTTGCAAGCGCTTCCAGCGTATCATCCCCGCTGGAGTTGACAGCCGCATCCGGGCAGACCGCAAAGAAATCATTCTGTGCCAGCACCAGTCTGGAGAAGGAGGTCTTATCGACCTTGCCTCCCACATCTCCGATATTGGCCCACCAGTCGGTCATCACCATGCCTTCAAAGCCCCATTCTCCTCTCAGGATATTGGTGCAAAGGTCATGCCGGGAATTGGTCCAGATCCCATTGACAGGTCCGTAGGTCGTCATCACAGAATCCGCTCCGGCTTCCCTGACAGCGATCTCAAAGCCCTTCAGATAGATCTCGCGAAGCGCTCTCTCAGAGATCACATTCTCCTCCGTATGTCTGTTGGTCTCCTGATTGTTCCCGCAAAAATGCTTCAGGGTTCCCGATACACCGCTTTGCCGCAGTCCTCTGATCTGGGCCGCCGCGATCTTACCGGTCACAAGCGGATCCTCACTGAAGTACTCGAAGTTTCTGCCGTTTAAAGGATAGCGGTGAATGTTCATGCCGGGGCCAAGCAGAAAATCCACCCCGTTCTTATTCATTTCCATTCCGAGCATGGCATACAGCTTTGTATTCAGCTCGGTATTCCAGGTACAGGCCAAAAGGGTTCCGTTCGGCAGACTGAAGGCTCTTGCTCCGGAATCCAGACGCATACCACTGGGTCCGTCGGAACAGCATCCCGCCGGAATGCCAAACTCCTTTAAGGAAGGGCTGATGCCGCCGAATGCAGCTGCCGTTCCCGGAGTTACCTTCGGGCTTCCCATGCCCTCGCCTCTGATAATGGCGGAAAGATCCTCGTCGGAAAGCTGCGCCAGAAAATCCTCCATATCCGCTTTGCCGTCTCGAACGTCCCGAAGCTTGATGCCCCGGTCGCCTGTATATTCCTTAGCCGCAGGCTGATCCGCCTTTGCCTCCTCAAGATCCGTAAGCGGCGCCGTGGGTGTCTGCTCCCTGCCGATCACATACCTGCCATCCTTTTCTGAGAATACCGGTTTGATCCTTTCAAATCCTACATTGGGAGCCATCTGCCGGCTCAGCCTTTCAACCGCGATGGTATCCTTCTGCGAAAGTCTTCCGATCTCCTTCAGATCGCGGACATTGGCTCCCACATAAAATACATACTCACCGGCCTCCAGAACATAGCTGCTTGCAAAGCCCGCCGCGCCTGTTTCGTCATAGGATGCAAGGGTATACGGATCGATCTTTATTGTCAGGACCTGCTCCCGGTCCGGCGATAGCACCTCCGTCTTTGCAAAGCCCACAAGGCTCACCGCCGGCTGTCCCAGCTCTCCCTGCGGCTTTGCGACATAAAACTGTGCCACTTCCTTGGCAGGCGAGGCTCCGATGTTTTTGATCTTTGCCGAAAGAGACAGTTCATCCGCACGGTCCGAAAAGCCCTCGCCAAGCGCTTTTTCATTCTTGTCTGCTCCGCAGAGCTTCATGCCCTCCGGCGTCATCGAAAACTCCGTATAGGAAAGACCGAATCCAAAGGGATACATCACCGCATCCGGATGGAAGGTCTCAAAGTAGCGATACCCCACATAGATATCTTCTTCATAGAAATTGCGCACCGGATCCCCGAAATGTCCATAGGCCGGTGCATCCTCGATCTTTCTCACGATCGAATCGGTCAGTCTGCCTCCGGGGCTTGCCTTGCCGAGCAAAACATCTACACAGCCGAGTCCTCCGATCTCGCCGCCCTGCCATGCATAGAGCACCGCGTCCGGAGCGATCTCTTCAATCTCCTGCATATCCAGAACCGCACTGACATTCATTACCAAAACAACGCGGTCAAAAGCGCTGCGGACCTTGCGCAGCATATCCGCTTCCTTCTCACCAAGGCGAAAGGCGCCTCTTTCATCCACATAGTCCTGCTCCTCGCCGGCGGTCCTGCCGATGATCACAAGCGCAGCATCGGAAGTCTTTGCCGCTTCCAAAGCCAGCTCCCCGGAAATCTCCATCTCCTCCTGCGACCAGGGCTCATTGCCAAAGCCCACGCCCGCATCAAAGGGATGGCTTTGTTCAAACTCCTCATAAAGCTTCAGCAGCGTTTCATTCAGCTGCACACCTTCCTCCTTCAGGCCGTCCAGAATTCCCCATACTCTGGGGACATTCACCATACCGCCCGATCCGGTTCCGCTCTTGTAGTAATTGTTCTGCATCCGTCCGAAGACAGACAGCTTTACATCCTTTGCAAAGGGCAATATACGGTTTTCGTTCTTTAACAGAACCACGCCCTCCTGTACTGCACTCCTTGCCAGATCCTCATACGCTTTCCAATCCAGTATCATGTTTGCTTTCCTCCTGTAACCCTTTTCTTTTCTGTTCTTTCCCTGTTTGTATCAGTTCTCTTGCTGGCCTCTTCGAAACGCAGCCGGCCTCTTACACCTGTCCGTCTTTTGAAAGGATCTTATCCAAAAGAGCGGGAAGCTCCTCAAAGGCCTCTATGCGATAAGACGCCTGCGGCACCTCTCCGTACCCGTAGGCTGCATGGATAAAGGGAACGCCCGCCGCCTCTGCAGCCAGATAGTCTCCGAGAATATCTCCGACATAGTAAGCAGTGTCTAACTGATTTCGCTCTACCACAAGACGGATATTGTCAGCCTTTGGCATCTGCGTACTGCCGAAGTCCTCATGATCCGAAAAATACTGCTCCAGCTTGTGATACTCCATAAATGCTTCGATATAACCGCACTGGCAGTTACTGACCACCGCCAGAAAATACTTCTCGGAAAGGATCTTCAGTGTTTCCTCCAGCTTCGGCATCAAGATCCCGCCGTGCTCTCTGATATAGGTATTCTCATGATCCGTACAGAGCGTCATCAGTTCCATGGCCCGCTCTTTGGAAACCGTGTCAAAATAGATGTAGGCGATCTCTTCCATGGTTTTTCCCATCAGCGCCATCATATCATCCACAGTTCCCTTTTTATGAAAATCCGGCTGTTTGTCAACCACCTCATTCCAGGAATTCATAACGCTTTCGGAACTGTCCCAAAGCGTTCCGTCCAGATCAAACAGGATCCCTGTCTTCTTCATTCTTTGTATCCTCTCTTACACACTTTTTTCTTAAGGCTTATCCTCTCCACTATACCTTACGTGGGATAGTTCCGTCAATCACAGCTTCGGGGCATGTTCAAATGAGCCGGGCATGACATACACTTGACGGCCTTATCGTACAAAAAAACGGCTGTGTGATCCGGAGGGGATCTCACAGCCGTTCACTCATCACTTTAAATCATTCTAGTCCTGCAGGATTCTGGTAACC
This sequence comes from Lachnospiraceae bacterium, assembly GCA_024695605.1. Taxonomy (GTDB): domain Bacteria; phylum Bacillota; class Clostridia; order Lachnospirales; family Lachnospiraceae; genus RGIG7926. Next base: position 38,929 of record JAILHW010000091.1, read on the forward strand.
GCTACCGGTGTTCTGTAATATACATTGGCGATACGGATACCGGTCTTGGGTGAGCTTGCATTTACGATCTGACCACCGCCGATGTAGATACCGACATGGTTGATCCGCTTGCCCTTTGCATAGAATACCAGATCGCCCGGCTTAGCCTCGCTCAGCTTCACTCTCTTACCGCAGTTCACCTGTGCTCTGGAGGAGTGCGGAAGGGATACACCGTATTTCTTGTAAACCGAAAGTACGAATCCCGAGCAGTCACAGCCCTTGGTCAGTGATACACCGCCCCATACATAAGGATTGCCGACAAACTGCTTCGCATATTCGCAAAGCTCCATTCTGACATTGGATACGCCGTTGCCATACAGGAACTCGGTCATATTCTGCGCTGTCTTCAGCTGTACGCCTACTGATACATATTCTGCCGCACAATACAGCTTATGGCCGTCATATTTTACGCCGACCCAGTTATCGTCTTTTTCGAAAACGGTCATCTGCTCACCGTAAGGAACCATGGTGTAAACCGGTGCTTCGGTACTCTTGTCCTCACGCAGCTTCAGGCCGTCAGCCTTCACGGTCGCCTGCTCCTGTACTACGGTAGAAGCATACTCTACAGCCTCGGGTCCGGTGATCAGATACTCTACATTCACGTAGCCCTCTACAGAGCCTGAGGTAATGTGTGCCATATTGCCGACCACATCCAGGATCTCGCAGCCTGCTTCGTTTTCCATCTTACCTACAAGCTTACTGTCCTCTTCTGCAGATGCACGCACATTCAGGTGATCATCCACCTGTACGATTCCAAGGTGGGTATATCCGAAGTTCTTACCGGATGCCTCCTCTTCCTCGAACTCATCTGCGATCTCCTGATCGGAAAGGGTCAGACTGTCATCGAGTGCATTGGCTGCACCGACAGTCAAAACCAGAGGATCTTCCTTCACGCCCTCTGCCGAAGATGCATCGATCACGGTCGTATCACCGGAAACGGTGATCAGGTTTTCAGCATCCGAAGGCGCTGTGCTCTCTGCCTCGACTGTCTCCCGGGCCTGCGTCGTATCCTCGGATACTGCCGCTGTCTCGACAGGCTCTGCCTCTTTTACGGTATTTTCAATTGTATTGTCAGTTTCGATCACTGACATGTCTTCGGCTGCGACGGGTGTCATCACAAAATTGCCTGCACCTGCGGTCAGTCCCCATTCTGCTTTTGCCGGGACCGTAACCGCCAGGGCGGTTGCAAACAGGACGGCTGCTGCCAAAGAACTCTTTTGTATCTTCTGATTCATGTTACTCTCCGAATAATCATTACAAAAATGTTACAAACTTGTTACATCCGAGTATAACAGTTATGTCAACACCTGTCAACCCCTGTTTTCCATTCAGATTTCACCGTTTTCCCCATCCTCAAAAAAGGCGGTTCTCTGCAGTCCGTCGGCGTTTTCTTCGGTAAATTTCTCTTCTGTCTGTAATATTTGACTGCCATATCCCGTCAGCGCTGCAAAGGGGGAAAACTGCGCGGCCCTGTCATACAGAGACATTCTGGGAACGCTCTTCGGATCCGGACAGTCCAGGTACAAAAGGTCACCAAAGTTTTGCTCGCAGTTTTTGCAATCCTCCTTCATCTGTTCAGACTGCACATCCGGCATCGGATACACTTCTCGTATCATGCTTTATGCCCTCCGATCTGCGCATTCCTCTCTCTGGTTGTTGCGCCTTCTTCAAAATTCATGCCCTTCAGGATCGCGTTTTTTCCGTATCGCTTCTGTATCGAAAGGACTGCGTCCTGGATCTGTCTTTCCTTTTTCCGCTCCCTGTCTTTTTGCTCTCTTTTCTCTTCCTCTGCCCGGTAATCCGAAAACAGATCCAACTGCTCGTAGGTCTCCTGCGATCCGGCCTTCAAAGCGCCGGCTTTATCCTCCGGCAGAACATGACTTGCCGTCACGGCGATCCCCCGCACATACAGCTGCATCGGCATGATCCTGTCATACAGTTCCAGTGTCGCTTCTATGATCTCCCGTGAGGAGGAATGATGCCCGTCCAGATTGGTGCTTCCGTGAATGGATTTGGGGACCTTTCTACCGTACCTGTCAATCTCCACCGGTCCTTTATAGCTTTCTGCCAGAAACCCTTCGGTCATATTCTCTCTGTCAAAACGGATATCCAAAACGATCTGGTCCGTCACCAGATGCTTGCTCACCAGATCCAAGACCAGAAGATCTGTCATCTCATGTACGATCAGTCTGGCTTTTTTACTGTCATACGGCTCCGATAAAACCTGTCCGGTGCTGAGGGAATTGTTCTCCGGCACATAGGATTTGATCTGCTCTATGGTGCAGTTTTCAAATCCCCAGGCGTGATCGATCAAAAGCTCCGCATTTTTCCCGAAGATCTTATACAGCAGCTTTTCATTATAATATTCATCATCTGCCCCCACGGAGCATCTGGCAATATCGCCCAGAGTGTACATCCCGTGCTTTGCCAGCCTGTCGCGGATCCCTCTTCCGATCCGCCAGAAATCCGTGATGGGGGTATGGCACCAAAAAAGTTTGCGATAGCTTACTTCATCCAGCTCGGCGATCCGGATCCCGTCTTCGTTGGGCTCCATATGCTTCGCCAGTACATCCATCGCCACCTTGGCCAGATAGAGATTGGTTCCCACGCCGCCGGTGGCTGTGATCCCAAGCTCTTTTGTGATCAGTCCGATGAGCTTCTGGGCAAGCTGCTTTGCCGTCATCTGATAGGTTTCCAGATAGGGAGTTACATCCATAAACACTTCGTCTATGGAATACACATGCATATCCTCCGGAGAGATATAGTGCATATAGATATCATAGATTCTGGAGCTCGCCTCCATATAGACTGCCATTCTCGGCGTTGCAATATGAAAATCAAGCTCCAGATAGGGATTTTTTTCCAGTTCCTTTGCAGAACAGGAGCTTCCGGTAAACGGTTTGCCGCCGATCCTTCTCTTTCGTTCCAGATTGGCAAGCCTTACCTTTTCTATCACTTCAAACAGCCTGGCTCTGCCCGGGATCCCGTAAGCCTTCAGAGAAGGGGATACCGCCAGGCAGATGGTTTTTTCCGTTCTGGATTCATCCGCTACCACCAGATTGGTATCCAGACTGTCAAAGCCCCGTGCCATACACTCCACGGAGGCATAAAAGGATTTCAGATCAATGCAGACATACTGTCTTGTGGTATTCATAAACTGTTTGCAAGCTCCTCAATGATCCTGTATATCTCTACAAAAGAGAGCTTCTGCTCTCTGGCAAGCCGTGCTACGCTTTCGTATTCCGGCACGCTTTTTTTCTGTGGGCCGTAGCAGATCTTGATATCCGCTTTTCCGTACGGGGTATCGATCTGGCGGCTCTCTCTTTTCAGCACACTTCTTTGCATCCATAGTTTCCGAATACCGATGGTTGTGGTATGGGAAAAGATCAGCTGCTCCATGGTTTCAATCTGCTCCTCATCGCAGATCACATTGAGCTGCCATCCCGGGCGGTTTTTCTTCATATAAACAGGGGTATAGTGCACATCCCTGGCGCCTGCCGCAAGCAGCTCTTCCATCACAAATCCAAGGGCCTCTCCGCTGCAGTCATCCAGATTGCTCTCCAGCTTCCAGATACCATCCGCTTTGCTCTGATCCGAATGCCCTTTCGCCTTTTCGGATGTATCATCGATCAGCATCGCCCGCAGGATACTGGGTCTTTCATAGG
>JAILHW010000092.1 GCA_024695605.1 Lachnospiraceae bacterium
GAAGGCCACAAACATAACTTCCATCACAACGCAGATCAGCACCTTGGAGGATCCGTAAAGATGGAACGGAAGCTTATCCAGATACAACAGCGCCACAGCTACTGCACCCAGGACACCTACCAGCAAAAGAGCAAATGCAGAGGCTCTGTACTCCTCGGCCTTGGATCTCTTGGACTCATAGGTACCGGGTCTGCCGTCCTCTTCCTGCTCGTCTCCGCCCCCTGTATACAGAAGGGCTTCCCCAGCTTCACCGTCATCGTCTGATTCTTCACCTTCTTCGACGTCCTCTCCCTCGGCATCGTCTGCCTCGGCATCGTCCTCGTCTTCAAAGCCATTCTCTTCTCTTTCCTGTTCCATGGCTTTTTGCATCAAGAAAGCGTTCAGGAGTTCTTTGGTCTGTTTTTCGTCCTTTGCGGGAACCACCAGCTCAAAGGTATCGTCTTCTTCATCCTTTCTGCACGCTGCTTCGGCGATACCATTGGCGATCAGGAATGCAACCATCTCGTCGATGGGCTCCTTCTCGCCGAAGATGACCGGAGTCAGGACCTCCTCCAGGCTCTCCACCAGATCTACATCGCAGTCCGGGCAATGGGTGAAGCCGGCGCGGTATTCGTTCTTACATTTCGGGCACCACATGCGCTCGTTTCCTCTCTTCCTTCTCCAAAATTATATCCGCCTCGCGGTACATCGAAATCATAAACTCCGCCTCCCGCCTCGCGGATCATCGAAAGCATTTACTCCGCTCATGGCTTCGTGATCATTTCCGGTTGCTCCGATACGCCTAACGGCCGTAAGTCGCCCCCGGAAACGATCACCTACGCCACGCGCTCATCTAAAAGGATTTCAGTGAGCCGCGAGCCGAAGGCATAAGATTCCCGGGCGATTTACGGGCTACGCCGCATCAGAGCACGGGAATCTTATGCGAGGCGGGAGGCGGAGTACACCTCTCATCCACGTAGCTCATTGATTTCGATCATCGCGAAAGAAACTCATCGATTCCCTTGGCGCCGGCCTTTCCGGCTCCCATGGCAAGGACCACGGTGGCGGCGCCGGTTACGGCATCGCCGCCGGCGAACACGCCGTTCTTGGTGGTCTGTCCTTTCTCTTCTTCGGCAATGATGCATTTTCTCTTATTGATGTCAAGTCCCTCGGTCGTGGAGGAGATCAAAGGATTCGGGCTGGTTCCAAGGCTCATGATCACGCAGTCGCAGTCGATCACGAATTCAGATCCCGGTACCTCCACGGGTCTTCTTCTGCCGGACTCATCAGGCTCTCCGAGCTCCATACGGATGCACTTCACGCCGCTCACCCAGCCGTTCTCATCCTGCAGGATCTCAACGGGATTGGTGAGAAGGTCAAAGATGATGCCCTCTTCCTTGGCATGATGCACCTCTTCCACTCTGGCGGGAAGCTCTTCCTCGGATCTTCTGTAAACAATATGGGTCTCGGCGCCAAGTCTGAGTGCGGTTCTTGCGGCATCCATAGCCACGTTACCACCACCTACGATAACAGCCTTCTTTGCCCGCATAATGGGCGTAGCGCTGTTTTCGTCAAACGCCTTCATCAGATTGCTTCTGGTCAGGTACTCATTGGCGGAGAATACGCCGTTGGCCTGCTCACCGGGAATGCCCATGAACTTGGGAAGTCCGGCACCGGAGCCGATGAAGACTGCGGAAAAGCCTTCTTTTTCCATGAGCTCATCGATGGTGGTGGACTTTCCGATGACCACATTGGTCTCGATCTTTACGCCAAGGCTCTTTACATTCTCGATCTCCTTGGCAACAACCCTTGTCTTGGGAAGTCTGAACTCAGGAATTCCGTAAACGAGCACTCCGCCAGCCTCATGCAGTGCCTCAAAGATGGTAACGTCATATCCCATCTTGGCAAGGTCGCCTGCGCAGGTCAGTCCTGCAGGGCCGGAGCCGATCACGGCTACCTTCTTGCCCTTCTTCTCGGTTGCGGGCTGGGGCTTAATGCCGTTCTTCATGGCCCAGTCGGCAACAAAGCGCTCCAGCTTTCCGATGGATACCGGCTCGCCCTTGATCCCGCGGATACATTTTCCTTCGCACTGGCTCTCCTGGGGACATACACGTCCGCAGACTGCAGGCAGGGCGCTGGACTTGGAAATGATCTGATAAGCCGCCTCAAACTCGCCCTCTTTTACCTTCTGGATAAATGCGGGAATATCGATGGAAACGGGACATCCCTTCATGCACTGCGCGTTCTTACAATTCAGGCATCTGGACGCCTCCGCCATTGCCTCTTCTTCGTTATATCCCAGGCAGACCTCTTCAAAATTGGTTGCCCGCTCTTTTGCATCCTGCTCTCTGACAGGCACTTTTTTCATAACATCTACTTCCATTTTGTCCTCCTAAATCTAAGCTCTCACTCTACAGTTCTTTTCTTTTGAGCCTTTTGCCGGTCAGCCTTCGCAGTTTCCGCAGCCGCCGTGATGGGTATCCCCCTCCTGTGCCTTCAAAAGCGCACGGCCCTCTGCAGTCTTGTAAATGGTCATTCTCTTCATGGCCTGATCGAAATCCACCTTATGGCCGTCAAACTCCGGTCCGTCCACGCAGGCAAATTTGACTTCTCCGTCCACAGTCAGACGGCAGGCTCCGCACATTCCGGTTCCGTCCACCATGATCGGGTTCATGGAAACGATGGTGGGAATGCCCAGCTCTTTGGTCGTCAGGCAGACAAATTTCATCATGATCATGGGACCGATGGCTACACAAACGTCATAGTGCTTGCCTTCCTTTTCCACCAGGTCCTTTAAGGTATTGGTCACCATACCCGCTCTTCCGTAGGAGCCGTCATCCGTTGTGGGGAATACCTCTCCCGCAACCGCCTTCATCTCCTCCTCGAGGATCAGAAGGTCCTTGGTCTTTGCACCGATGATGACATCGGCCTGCACGCCCTGCTTATGGAGCCATTTCACCTGCGGATATACAGGTGCGGTTCCCAGTCCGCCTGCAACAAAGATGATCTTTTTTTCCTTCAGAGTGGCAAGATCCTCGCTGCAGAACTCCGAGGGCTTTCCGAGCGGACCCACAAAGTCATGGAAGGCGTCCCCTTCCTTCAGCTGCTTCATCTTCATCGTGCCTGCTCCGATGGTCTGGATCACGATGGTGACAGTCCCCTTTTCTCTGTCATAATCACAGATCGTAAGCGGTATTCTCTCTGAATCAGCATCCATTCGTACGATCACAAACTGCCCGGGAAGGCAGGAGGCCGCTACTCTGGGTGCCTCGACATCAAAATACACGATGCTTGATGCCAGTTCCATGGCTTTTACAATTTTGTACATTCCGTTTTTCCTCCCATATTTCGTTGTGTATAGAAAAGACCGCCTTTGATCTCTTGCTATTCCAAACAGCCGGCTCTAGCCGACATTTCATCAGATTCCCGAAAGTGAAAATTTCCCGTCCGCGCTTTCCGTTATGCCATAGCTTTGTCCCGTCACGACGCTGACGCCGTAAAGGTTGCCGGTGCGATGCTTTTCACCCTCGTTGTTTTCAAAATACTCCTCCAGCAGGTAGTAAACCTGGCCGTCTGCCTCAAAGGCGGAATTGGCCTGATAGGACCGCCTGCCCTCACCGTTTACAATGCTGCCGTGGGCATCTGCCAGAACGCCTGCCGAAACCAGTGCCTGCACCAGAAGGTTTTTGGCCTGGTCCTGACTGAGCGGCAGCTCCAGATTCAGCTGGTAATGACAGGTGATGATCTCTCCCGGATTGCCGTCCTGGTCAAACAGTGCAAACTTAAAGGTGCTCGGACCGATGGGCAGCGGGATGGGTCTGTCATACTCCCTGCTGTCAAGCCCCGGATCCTGTCCGTTGCTGGTGTAGTAGATCGTATAGTTCTCGGACGGCGCCTTGCAGGTGATGACCTGCGGCCTGGTATAGGTTGCCGGCTCCAAAAGCACCTCCGGCGTGCCTGCGGTGGTATTGATATTGCCAACCACATCATACTCTGCCTGGCTTTCCTCACTGACAATGCCGAAGCTGTTCTGATAGACCGCGCGGATCTTCACCTTTCCCTCCTCCAAGATCAGAGGGGTGGTATACACAGAACTCTTTGTCGTGGGCTCAGAGCCGTCTACTGTATAATAGATGGTTCCCGAGCCTGTTGCAAGCAGTTTTACGGAGACAGGTCCGGTATATTGCCCCGGCTCCATGGAAAACTGCGGCGTCTCCGCAATGTAATCGGCATACTTGGCCATCACGCTCTGATCCGGACAGGTCAAAAGTGTCTGCGCGATCTTTTCATATTCCCTGCTCTCTTCATAGAGCGGGATCAAAAGATCATACGCCTCGGTATAGGCCGGATCCGTGATCACAAGGCCCTCCAAAACGATGCGCTCCTCCTCTTTTCTCCCAAGCCCCGCATAGGCTCTGGCCGTCAGCATCTTGGCATCCGAGGAATTGGATGCGATCTCTCCCGCCTTTCTGGCGTAGGAAAGCATCTGCTCAAAGTCGCCCTGACTCTCGTAGAGCTTGGCCTGGCTGATCTGGTAATCATAGGTCGAAGTATTGCTCCGGTTCATGAAAAATGCAATCATCACTGCCGCGAGCAGTACCACGGTCACACTGGCAAAGAGCATGATCACGGTCAGCGTACTGTTATGCGGCGGATTAGCGGAAAAGCTCGAGGATGTACTCTTCTTTTTGGGAGCCTTCTTCTCGCTCGTTTTTTCGGATGCTTCCCTCAAAGCTTCCTGCGCCTCTTTGGGATCCGGCGCGTCCGCGGCCGCTTCTTTTTCCTCCGCTTTTGCCTTGGCTGCCTCTTTTTCCTTATAAACTTGTTCTCTGATAACGGCATCTCTTGCCAGTTCCTGAGGCACGATCTCCTGGGTATTGGCCAGCTCTACGGCGATCGTAGAGATCGTCTCCTCCATGCTCTGATTGACCTCGGCTTCATAGTCCGGCACCAACTGCCGTTCCTTTCCGCAGGATTCACAAAACAGAGCCTCTTCCGGCATGTCAGCCCCACAATGTGGACACTTGATCACACTGCCACCTCAAATTCTCACTCTTCTGTCTGCGAAACAAATCCCTCAAATACAGGATCAGAGCCCCTTACAAGGATACGCTGTCCGCGCAGTTCTTCATCAGCATGGCGATCGTCATGGGGCCGACTCCGCCGGGTACCGGTGTGATCGCACTGCACATATCCTTTACATCCTCAAAATCCACATCTCCGCAAAGCTTCTTATCTTCCATTCTGTGAATGCCAACATCGATGACCACGACGCCCTCCTTCAGGTAGCTTCGATCGATCATCCTGGGTTTTCCGACAGCGGCGATCAGAATATCCGCCTGTCTGGTGATCTCTTTCAAGTCCTTCGTTCTGGAATGGCAGATCGTAACCGTAGCATTCTCCCTCAGCATCAAAAGAGCCATGGGCTTGCCGACGATGTTGCTGCGCCCGATCACAACGCAGTGCTTTCCTTCCATCTCGATGTTTGAACGCTTCAAAAGCTGGATGATGCCGGCAGGCGTACAGGACAAAAAGCCCGGCTCGCCGATGGTCAGCCGTCCCACGGACTGGGGATGGAAGCCATCCACATCCTTGTCGGGACTGATGGCATTGATGACTGCCTTTTCATCGATATGCGCAGGCAGGGGGAGCTGTACCAGGATCCCCTGGATATCCTCTCTGTTATTCAGATCCTCGATCAGGGAAAGCAGCTCCTCCTGGGTCGTCTCCTCGGCCAGCTCGAAGCTCTCCGAACGGATCCCGGTATAGGCGCAGGCCTTCTTTTTGTTGCCCACATATACCGTTGAGGCGGGGTCATTGCCCACCAGGATCACGGCAAGGGCCACTTCCTTTCCCTGCTCCTTCAGCGCTGCTACCTTATCTCTGACTTCATCCTTGATCTGCTGTGATATTGCTTTTCCGTCTATGATCTGCATGCTCTCTCTCCTTTTTTAAAACAGTCCTGTGATCTTTCCGTCCTCATCCACATCGATGCGATAGGCGGCAGGGCTCTTGCTAAGGCCCGGCATCGTCATCACCTCTCCGGTCAGCGCGACCACAAAGCCGGCGCCGGCGGACACATAAACCTCTCTGATATTCACCGTAAAGCCCTCGGGACGCCCCAAAAGCGTGGGATCGTCAGACAGGGAATACTGTGTTTTTGCCATGCAGACAGGCAGGTGTGAGAAGCCCAGCTCCTCGAGCTTTTTCAGCTGCTTGGCTGCTTTGGATGACAGGGCGATCTTATTTGCCCCATATACCTTTGTAGCTACGCACTCCATCTTCTCATAAAGAGACAGGGAATCCTCATACAGAGGTGTGAAATCCGCAGGCTCGGAAAGCGCCGAAAGCACCTGCTCTGCCAGCTGCTGACCGCCCTTTGAGCCAAACTCCCAAACCTCGGACAGTGCAAATTTGCAGCCTCTTTCCCGGCAGAACGTCTCCACAAAGGCTTTCTCCTGCTCTGTATCAGAGGAAAAGGCGTTCAGGGTTACCACGACAGGTACGCCGTAGCGCTGCATATTTTCAATGTGCTTCTCCAGATTTACGATGCCCTTCTTGAGAGCGTCCATTTTTTCCGTGCCAAGCTGATCCTTGGGTACGCTGCCGTTATACTTCAGCGCTCTGATGGTCGCTACGATGACGATGGCATCCGGTGAAAGGTTTGCCAGACGGCATTTGATATCCAGGAATTTCTCACCGCCCAGATCGGAGCCGAAGCCCGCCTCCGTGATCACGATGTCTCCCATTTTCAAGGCTGCCTTTGTGGCCCGTACAGAGTTGCAGCCGTGGGCGATATTGGCAAAGGGACCGCCGTGAACCAGCGCAGGTGTATGCTCGATGGTCTGGATCAGGTTCGGACGAAGGGCATCCTTCAACAGCGCCGCCATTGCACCCACTGCCTTCAGATCCTTTGCGGTTACGGGATTGTTATCCAGATCGTAGGCCACAATGATGCGTCCGAGTCTCTCCTTCAGATCCTGCATATCCGTTGCCAGACAAAGGATCGCCATGATCTCGGATGCCACGGTGATGATGAAATGATCCTCTCTGACAAAGCCGTTCGTCTTTCCGCCCATCCCCACAACAATGTTGCGAAGCGCACGGTCATTCATATCCATGCAGCGCTTCCAGACGATGTTTCTGGTATCGATGCGAAGGTCGTTGCCCTGCTGAATGTGGTTGTCCAAAATTGCAGCCAACAGGTTATTGGCGCTGGTCACCGCATGGAAATCCCCAGTAAAATGCAGGTTCAGATCCTCCATGGGAACCACCTGCGCCATTCCGCCTCCGGCAGCGCCGCCCTTGATCCCGAAGCACGGTCCCAGGGAAGGCTCGCGAAGTGCGATCACCACGTTTTTGCCCATGGCACGAAGGCTGTCTCCAAGCCCTACGGTGGTTGTGGTTTTTCCCTCTCCCGCAGGGGTCGGATTGATGGCCGTAACCAGTACGAGCTTTCCATCCTCCTTGCCCTCCAGGGTTTTTAAGCCTTCATCCGAAAGCTTCGCCTTGTACTTCCCGTAGCATTCGATCATGTCCTCCGACAGACCTGCCTGCATAGCCACCTCTGTGATGGGTAAAAGTGTTGCTTCCTGTGCGATCTCGATGTCTGATTTCATTCTTATCTCCCGTCTTATCCTCTTTTTCCTGGGGTGTCAGATCTCCTCTAACAGCTGTTCAAACTCAGCGATGCTCATCAGCACCTTTCTGGGCTTGGTCCCCTCCTCAGGTCCTACCACTCCGTATTCTGTAAGCTGATCCATAATTCTGGCAGCCCGGTTGAATCCGATCTTAA
>JAILHW010000093.1 GCA_024695605.1 Lachnospiraceae bacterium
GGTACCAACTGCGAATATGATTCCGCAAAGGCCTTTATCAATGCAGGTGCGGATGCGGATGTAAGAGTGTTCAGAAACGGCAGTGCAGAGGATATCAGACAGAGCGTGGAGGAGTTTGAAGCGGCCATCAGACAGGCACAGATGATCATGTTCCCCGGCGGTTTTTCCGCAGGTGATGAGCCGGACGGCTCCGCAAAATTCTTTGCAACGGCGTTCAGAAATGAAAAGATCAAGGAAGCGGTAGAGGAGTTGTTGAATAACCGCGATGGTCTGGCACTGGGAATCTGTAACGGCTTCCAGGCCCTCATCAAGCTGGGACTGGTTCCGGAAGGAAAGATCGTGGGACAGAATGAGTCTTCCCCGACACTGACCTACAACACCATCGGCCGTCATATTTCCAAGATGGCTTATACCAAGGTGGTTTCCAACCGTTCGCCCTGGCTGCAGCTTGCGGATCTGGGCGGCGTCTATGTCTGCCCGGCCAGCCACGGGGAGGGACGTTTCGTAGCTCCCAAGGAGTGGATCGACAAGCTCTTCGCCAACGGGCAGGTAGCAACCAGATACGCGGATCCCGACGGCAATCTTTCCATGGATGAGGAATGGAACATCAACGGAAGCTATGAAGCGATCGAGGGTATCACATCCCCTGATGGAAGGTGCTTTGGCAAGATGGCACATGCAGAGCGCCGCGGCGATGCAGTGGCAGTCAATATCGTCGGTGAGCAGGATATGAAGATCTTTGAAGCAGGCGTGAAATATTTTATGTAAACCTGTCAAAAGACATAAAGAAAAGGAGTTCAGCGATGAACTCCTTTTTCAAAGGTCTGTTTCGGTTCTTACTCGGCGTTTTCGGAAGCGGCGTCGGTTTCGGCCGTATCTGCAGCCGGTGCTTCCTCTGTGGCAGGAGCGATTTCGGCAGCCGGAGCGGCAGCATCGGTTTCATCTGCTGCGGCATCCGAAGCGCTTGCATCGGTATCGGCATTGGAGCCGGCCAGTGCGGCATTGACCTGATCTACCACATTGGATGAGACGCCGGAGCCTTCCGTGGCAGCTTCGGCAGCGGATTTTTCCTGCTCGGGCTTGATGACGTTGGTGTAATAGATCAAAAAAACGGAACCGGCGATCAGAAGAGCGGCGATCAGGATGCCGATGATCCATCCGAGGATCCGCTTGGATTTTTCTTTTTTACGAATTTGCTTTACATTTTTCTTAGCCTCTTTGTAGGCCTGCATTTTTTTCTGGCTCATACTCAATACCTCTCTGTTTTAGGATTGCCGACAGTGATCACAGTCGGCACAAAATGAATTATAGTAGGTTTTGGGGGAAATGTAAACAGAAAAAAGAGACTTGACAGGAAAGAAAAACGTGTTATAGTCGAGATAGAACAGATATAATCAAATCAAATAAAGCAGAAGGACGAAAAAAACGGAGGTGAGAGGTATGAACCTTGCGAAATTCACACAGAAAAGTATCGAAGCCGTCAACGGCTGTGAGAAGCTGGCCTACGAATTCGGCAACCAGGAGATCGATCAGGAGCATCTTCTGTACAGCCTGGTGACCATGGAGGACAGTCTTCTCAGGAAGCTTTTGGAGAAGATGGAGATCAATGAGGAGCACTTTACAAACAGGTGCCGGCAGGCCGTGGAAAAGCGGGTGAAGGTTTCCGGAAGCGGTGCCCAGGTCTATATGAGCAAGGAACTGAATGAGGTGCTGGTGATGGCGGAGGATGAGGCCAAAGCCATGGGAGATGAGTATGTCTCCGTGGAGCATCTGATGATCCTGATGATCAAGCGGCCCAACAGGGAGCTTAAGCAGCTTTTTGGCGAGTACGGGCTGACGCTGGAGCGCTTTTTGCAGGCGCTTTCCACGATTCGCGGCAACCAGCGGGTGACCAATGACAATCCGGAGGCGACCTATGATACCCTGAAAAAATACGGCATAGAGCTGGTGGAAAAGGCCAGAAGCCAGAAGCTGGATCCGGTGATCGGCCGGGATGACGAGATTAGGAATGTGATCCGCATCCTGTCCCGCAAGACCAAGAACAATCCCTGCCTGATCGGGGAGCCGGGTGTCGGGAAAACAGCGGTTGTGGAAGGCCTTGCGCAGAGGATCGTGCGGGGAGATGTGCCCAAATCGCTGCAGGATAAGAAGATCTTTGCCCTGGATATGGGATCGCTTGTGGCCGGTGCCAAGTACAGGGGCGAGTTTGAGGAGCGTCTGAAGGCGGTTCTTGAGGAAGTGAGAAAGAGCGAAGGACAGATCCTTCTGTTCATCGATGAGCTGCATCTGATCGTGGGAGCCGGAAAGACCGATGGCGCCATGGATGCGGGCAATATGCTAAAGCCCATGCTGGCCAGGGGCGAGTTGCACTGTATTGGGGCCACCACCCTGGATGAATACAGGCTGTATATCGAAAAGGATCCTGCACTGGAGCGCCGTTTTCAGACGGTACTGGTGGATGAGCCGGGCGTGGAGGAGACCATCTCCATTTTGCGTGGACTCAAGGAGCGGTATGAGGTTTATCACGGCGTGAAGATCCTGGACAACGCACTGGTCAGTGCAGCGACGCTGTCCAACCGTTATATCAGCGACAGATTTCTGCCGGATAAGGCCATTGACCTGGTGGATGAGGCCTGCGCCCTGATCAAGACGGAGCTGGATTCCATGCCGGCGGAGATGGATGAGATGAGCCGCAGGATCATGCAG
>JAILHW010000119.1 GCA_024695605.1 Lachnospiraceae bacterium
CGCCAAGCGTGGCAATGAACATATCTCTTTTTTTCTTAAATTGCGCCTTCAGTTCCGTAATCTGAAAGAAATTGTATCCCATACTTTTTCCTTTCTGTTCTATAACAGCTCATCAGCAATGAAATCAGGTTCTTTTCCAACTATACCACAATGCGTTTTACAATCTATTTCGTTTTTCTTTCATTTATGGACCTCTGACACTCTAAAGAATGCAAGCTCTGTCCCCGGGGTTCATTTTAGGTTTTGCAGGAGGGTTCGGTCTGCTTCGGACAGCCGGAGATCGGGACGGTCCTTTGCAAGGATGGCCAGCGTGCTTACGTTCTTTTTCCGCTGTCGCCTGAGGTTATCTATTGCCAGAATCTCATCTCTTAGCATAGCCGCCCGACGGATCTGCTGCGCTTTTTCACAGCTTCGCATCGCGGCGTAGCAAAGCTCAATGGCATCCTCGTAGGCAACCGCATTATAGGGCTCCAGATCGAGCGTCTTGCCAAGCGCCGTCTTCATATCCTCATACTGCCCGGCTTCGTAGGCCGCATAGGCCTTCATTCGCCATGCTGTTTTATCGTAGGGATTGAATACCAGAACTCTTTCGGCAATATCGGCAGCTTGTGCATGGTCTAAAAGCTGTGTCATCACCTCATCTGCCGCCTCGCTGTCCATGGGATTTATCCTGTAAGCCGTTCCGGCATCGCCGCATCTGAGGCACAGGTCGGAAAGGCCAAAATAGGAAAGGCTCCCGATGCACAGAATACACAGGCTTGTCAATGCCGGGCGGACAATCAACGCTGTCCTGTCCGCTCTGTCTGTTTTCCCGGAAAGCTTTCGTTGACTATACCCCCATCTCCAGGTAAGTGTGTTGCTCTTATCACTCGCTTCATACAGCAGGGCGATCAACCATATCATAACACAGCCAAACTGCAGATCAAAGTCAAAAAGCAGATGCAAAGCAAGCAGACACAGAAGTTCCCTGTTCTCTTTTCTTCCTGCTACCTGGTGCTTTTCCTTCTCTCCGATTTCGCCACCTGATTTTCCCCCGTCAGATACTTCTTCTGTATCGGCCGGTTTATGAAATGCGCCCCTGATCAGTGCAAAGACCATGCATCCTCCGGCCAAAATCCCATAATCGACCACGATCTGCAGCCAGTCATTATGCACATATCTTGTCATATACGCGCCACTCTGATAAAGCGGTCGTAGGGCATGATATCCTCCGAAGCCAACTCCGAAGGGATGATCCTTTACCATGAACAGGGCATCCCGCCAAAAGAGAAGGCGTTCCAAAAGGTCCTTTTCCGTCAAAGAGATCCGCAGAAGTCTCCCAAAACCCTTCAGATCCTTTGTCAGCCATACATAACCGAACACCGCCAAAAGTGCGGCCACGCTGCAAAGAACTGGTACGAGATGACCGAATCTGTTTGGGTTTCCCGTGGGCTTTTGCGTACCTGTCAAAAGTCCGTTTTTCCCCGCTGCTTTCCGATGCCGGGCAAGCAGGCTCCCTGTCTGATATACGAGATATAAAAGGAACAACACAAAGGTCGTTCTGCTCCCTGTCCAAAGAAGGCCTGCCAGAAGAAGGATCATCTGTATCACTAACAGGTTAGTGAGCCCCGTCTGTTTCTGCCCTGCTTCTTTTTTCAACGATAGATCCGCTCCCCTTGCGCCCTGCGCTGACAGCTTTGCTATGGCAAGCAGGTAGAACAGCCCGCAGGTATTGGGGTATCCGAAGAAGCCGGAAAGTCTGCCGTTGTAAAAGAACACATTCCTAAGTCCCTCTGCCGGATAGCAGACCATACAGACGATCAGCATGATACACGCCGAAGCAGGCAAGTAGGCAAAAAGATCCTCTTCTGCTTCATTCGCTTTCGCATCGCCGGTTTTCTGCATCAAAAGCAGTAAAAAGCCGGCACCGCAAAGCCACCTAAGCGTGCCTGCCAAAGCCCCCTCGTGATCTGCCGCAAACAAGTTGCAAAGCAGCACGCAGCAAAAAAAGCCAAGCATGCCGATAATTCCGATATCAAAGCGGATCGTCAGTGCTTTATTTTTCCGGCACTCATACAGCAGCATTCCCCAAAACAGAATTCCTGCCGCATACATCAGATAGTGCCAGGACAGCCCCATCGCAAAGGGTAAAAATGCCACCGGCAATGCAAGCATTTTGTTATGCGTTTTTGGATTTGCCTTTTTGCCCATACAAAGCTCCACGTTCTACAAAGATCCGGCCGCCATAAAAAGCGGCGGCCGGATTTCTTTCTTTTAGCTGCTTATCAGCCCTTCATCGAGATCCTTTCATACAAGGATCACTTCTTGATCTTTACCTTCTTACTGCCAGTCCAATCGGAATAAACCTTCTTTTTACCATCGAGTTTATAGGCTCTGATCCTTACGTAGTAGGTCTTTCCTTTCTTGATCTTCTTTTTCAGTACAGTGCTCGTAGTTTTATTGCTCTTTACGGTCAGCTTGGATGCTTTCTTGAATTTCTTATTGTCCGCATACTGTACCTCGAAGCCATCGGCATCTTTATTTTGCTTCTTCCAGGAAACCTTGATGGTCTTTCCGACTGCTTTTGCTTTCAGCTTGGTCGGCTTTTTCGGGCTGACTACGGCAGGCTCTTCCTTCTTTTCCTCCACAGTCGGCTTCGGCTCTTCCTTCGGAGTCTGCTTGGTTTCCTGCTTCGTCTCCGTCTTGGTCTCTGTCTTTGTCTCAGGCTTTGTCGTCGGTGTCTGCGGCTTAACCTCCGGTTTTGTTTCCGGCTCATCATCCTTCTTGATCTCTTCTGCCTTGGTAGGAAGGATCTCAAGCGGGATTTCCTTTGACAGGATACTGATGGATACCGGCGAGAAGGACATAAAGCTCGGTGTTACATAACCGTTTTCATCCACTCTGCACTGCTGCGTCGTCCACTCTCCGTTATGATAGTGGCCTACGATTGCAAATTTACCGGCTTGATTTTTTCCGACATAGATCATAACCTTGCCGCTTCCCTGTGCATTCAGATCAAAGAGCTGCACGGATTCAACAGTAGCCATGTTCTTCTGTGCTTCATCCATGGTGGCGATCAGAACCTCCTTCATGGACTCGATGACCTTTTCATCCTTCACTTCATTGATGGCCTGAACCATCACATTGCTGTCTGTAGGGATCATCACATCGGAGAGGGTCTTTTTCACCGGAGCCTCCGTAACACTTTCCACCAGCTTCGTGGCGATCTGCTTCGTTTCCTCTGCTGTTACAGGAACAGTTTCATTTTTAAATACTTCCTTTTCCGGAGCGCTTTCATAAATCGCATACAGGGTCACATCCTTGTCAAATACAAAGGAGTCCGGATTGATCAGCATCGCATTTACAGGTGCGGTAGAAAAGCCCTTCAGCTGCAGATAAAGACCATACATGGATCCATCATCATAAAACAGCGTATAGTGGCCGTTCATAAATCCATCCAGATACTGTTTCAAAGAAGTCCGGTTCTTGGCAAGACGAATGGCTTTTACCTTTTGCTCTCCCTCTGCATACAGATGGTTGATTTCCCAATATCCATATTCGTTCGTATCGTTGTCATACTGATAGGATCTCCTATTTCCGCCCTGTATATTCTCACAATGGTAAAAATACCCATCCTCATCAAACCACGCTGTATTCTCACTGACCGAAGGATCTGCATGCCAGCCAGCGCTGTCTCCTAAGTAATATGCTCCCATCTCAATATTTGCCGTATGGTAGTCATTGGTCCATGCAGCATACAGAACAGGTGCCGATCCCATGGTATATGTAGCGGGATTCACTGTTGCCGCCCCCTGCGCTGATGAGGTTGCCCATCCGGCAAAGCCGTATCCCGGCTTATTCGGATACCAGTCCGGCTCCTCGATCTCAGAAAGCTTTTGATCGGAAAAATACTTGCCCATGGTCGTTTCGCCGGCTGCAAACTTATCGTTGTAAACCTGCTCACGATAGCCGCTCGAATCGGTCCCATAATAGGTGATCTTTCCGCCATTGGCATGAAAATCTACGATTGTAGGTGTTTCCCAGATCGCATACAGCTTGGTATTTGCACGGATCTTTGTCTGAAGATCGATCGGCTGTCCGTTCTTTGTCAGACTCCAGCCGGCAAGCTTCTTCTTTTTATCCAGATTTCTGGACGGCTCTCTGATAATATCCTCAAACGCTTCTCCTGCTGCTACGCGCAGCGTTATGGTCGGTTCATAGATCTTTTCCTTTTTGCTCTTCTTGATGAAAAATTCTCCATTGCCGTTGCTGTCAAGTGTCAGATCCAGTCCCAGGCCCCAAACGGCATAAAGCGTGATATCCTTTCTTGCTACCTCATCCGATGTCTGTACGAAATAATCACTGCCCTTCGTATAAGTCCAACCTTTAAATACATACTGGCCGGAAGGATCCTCAATATTATAGGGTTGCTCACAATCAAGTGTCTCTCCCATTTTCACCTGGCGAACTACTTTGGACAAATAATCATAATCGTCTGTATTGGAATTCCACTCAGAAAACTTCCCTATATCTCCTGCATCCCAGGTGACAGTAACCGCATTTGCCCAGCGGGCATAGAGTGTCATATCATCATTTATGATAGTCTCCCACTCATCTACTCTTTCTCCGTTCGGAGTCAGCGCCCAGCCGTCAAATACATACTTGCCTGTGGAATCCTTGGGAGAGTCACAACAGAACGCATCTGCATCTCCCAGGCTCCTACCCTTTTGGGCAAGCACGGTACGGGATTTCTCTGTTTTTGTGCTGATCACAACGCCATTATCATCATAGGTGTTTACGATAAAATCACCCTGATCCCCGGTATTCAACGTAATCGTAGCGGCCTTATCCCAGTCTGCAACCGCGATATAATCCTCAGTCACCTTGAAGGTATTCTCCAAATAATCGCTGCTTATGGGACTTGTATTAATTGCAACCGCATCAGCACCATCAGCTTTTTTATACAGATACCATCCATTGAAGAAATAGGGACCGCTCATTTCCGGTGTACTGACAGAACTATACTGTCCGATGGTTGTATCCTTTGGAACCTTAACAGTTTTTGTCAGCACCTGCACTTCTTCATCATTCGAATCCCATTCCCTGAAAAAGCCGCCATTTGACTGAAGGGTTACTGTATATGCCGGCAACCAGATCGCATATAGCGTGATCGGCTGTCCGTCAGCTACCTTGCTCCAAATATCGATGGGCTCTCCATCTTTTGTGAGGGCCCAGCCGCCCAAAACAACCTTGTCATTGTTATTGTATACTGAAGGGTAGAAATGATTGGTTATCTTTTCTCCGCTTTCCACATCACAATTGAAGGTTGTCTGAGATTCATTTCCAAAATATCCGCCGTTTGCATCAAAGGTAACCTTTGACACATCCACATAGTAGGCATACAGCGTCACATCCTCGGTCAATGTTGTAAGCGACTCATCCTCCTCAGCATTATCGGGATCATGCCACTGTATCATGGTTTCCGGATTGTCCTTCTCCGTCGTCCAACCACAAAATACCTTATTCTCTCCCGGCGGTGTGATCAAACCTCTGTAGGTTTCCTGCTGGGTAAGATTCAAATTACCAAAATTGATGTCTTCCGGGAATAGCTGTGTTTCAAATCTTCTTATGTAGTAAGGGTAATTCCCATTCTCCTTATCAACCGTTCCACCGTTATAATCAAGCGTGATCCTATAACCATCTACCCAGTTCAGATAAAGAGTCATATCCTGTGTCGGCTTCACCGCTTCGGAATACTCTCCGTCTTCAGAGCCGATGCAAAAGCCAAAAGGCACCAGATCTTCATCATCCGGATAATAGACCAGATTGGGGTACGACCACTGCGCCCCTTCTACCACTTCAACACCATAGCCTTCGCTCATCTGCGCAACACGTATGGTTGAATAGTCAGCTACTGTGTTTATTGTTACAGAATCAGCCTGTTCTTCTCCCCAATATGCCAGCTTTCCGTTTGTGGTTTTCAAAGTAATTTCGATGGGTGCTGCATAAACTGCATACAGAGTTGTATCTTCTTCAAAGCTTGTATAAGAACTTAAAACCGTATCCGGATCCAGATTCGGATCCTTTGTCCAACCCACAAATTTCTTCGTATCATCCGACCAGGTTGCCTTGGCAATGGCCGTAACATCTACAAATGCATCTTTTGCTATTGCATAAGAGACTGATTCTTCACCATCTACTGTGCCGCCATTTGCATCGAAGGTCAACGAAACGCCTGATCCCAGAATCGCGTAAAAATCGGCATTCGTGGTGGCTGTAAAGTTCGATCCGCTATATACCTGGTTTCCTGTAGTATCCGGACTCCAACCAAGCAAAGCTTTCGTCTTATCCTGGATGATCATCTCTCCCTGAGACAGAAGTCCGTAGTTATCTCCTTCAGAAAACAGCCATGTGATGTAATTTCCGACTCCGTCCTCGATATCACTTTCCAGGGCATACCTCATTCCTGTACTTCCGCCACCGGTCCAAAAGCTCTCGGATTTTATTTTTGTTCCTTCTGCTGCATGAAAGGTTACCTTATATGCATTCCGCCACTTTGCATACAAGTCCTGATCGTGGTCAGGAACAATATACCGATTTGTTACATACGAAGTAGCATACTCTCCATCCGCAGTTTCGGAAAAGCCCATCAGAAGTCTGTCTTTAGTCTGGTTAGGCATGATATTATAATATAATGTACTTCCCTTTGTAACCCGATATGTAACGTCTTTATATACCTTGCAATCCGGATCTTGACTGATCCCGTTAGCGCTTATCGTTTCTAATCTGTTTCCGGGAATGCTGCCATCAATTGTCCAAATTTGGTCCGTAGTAAAACCGTCATCGGCATCTGTATGTACGGTAATAAGGACCACTTCTTCCCAGACTGCGTAAAGATCTAAATTTCCACTCATCCAAACACTTTCATTGGGCTGATACACTACCTCGCTATCATATGGATCATCGGACCATCCCATAAATATGTGATGATCATCCCAATAGGGAGTCGGGTAATTGTCTAGATACACCATGCCATCCATCGATATTTGTTCATAGAACTCTGTATCTTCTATCTCCAGTATGTCATTATAAAACTTTCCGCCATTCGCATTCAGATATAAAGTACCTTCTGTAGGATCGTCCATGGGATCGTCCATGGGATCGTCCATGGGATCGTCAATCGGCTCTTCCCACGGCTCTTCAAAGTCATCTCCTTCATCCTTTTCGGCCTGCAAAACCTCCTGCTTTGCAGACGCATCTGTCCCGCTTTTGGCAAATGCGCTGATCACGCTGCACGGCAGGACCGATTGGGCAAGCATAGCCGCTGCCAGCCCGACTGCAAATAATCTGTTAAATCGCTTCATTTTTTACCCTCCTTTTTCATCCCGCGATTTTTCCCCTAAGCACTCTTGGCGAGTCCATGTTCTATCCCTGGGAGCATTCCTGGTATTTTGCCCCCTCATCACTCTAAAGAGTGCAAGCTCTGCCCCCGGGGGCATTATGGACCTATGACACTCTAAAGAGTGCAAGCCCCGTCCCGGGGGGCCATTTTATCATAGCACATGTGGCGGGGTTTTGCCACAAAAGAAGGAGCACCCCGGAGTCCGTTCCGGGGTGCTGAGATTAAGAAAATGCTGTAAGCATTTGGTCTGCGTGTTACTTCTTTGATACCTTCACCTTTACGGTTACGGTCTTTTCAGCCTTTTCATAAGTCTCATTGCCTGCGGCTGTAACTTTGATCTTCAGCTTGTAGGTGCCGGCCTTCAGTTTTTTCTTAAGCGTGATCTGACCGGTCTTGGCGCTGAGTTTGAAACACTTCTTAAACTTCTTATTGGTTACGCTGACCAGCTTGTAGGTTACTTTACCCTTGGCATTCTTTACCGTTATGGCAGTTTTACCCTTGATCTTGGCTTTCTTCTTTGCTGCCTTAGGTTTCAGCTTAACGGTCTTGCCCTTAACTGTCATCGGGTTTTGGGCCTTTTCTACAGTTGTAGGTGTCGGTGTCAACTTTTCTTCTCCCTTGATGGTAAAGGTTTTGGTAATGTCTGCAAAGGTGTAGTTACCGTCTGCTGCTTCTTTTACGGTCACTTTACCTGTACCCGGCTCCTTATTGTCGGCATATACTACGGTATAGTCCTTAGCCGGCAATGGCGTATCGCCTTCCATCACCGTTACGACAGGCTTGATCTCGCTTCCTGTGTAATCAAAGGTGTCTTTGTCTATGGTCACCACAGGTGTGATCTGCTTTCTTGCAATGGTAAAGGTCTTCTTTGCTTCACCGATATAGTTGCCGGTATCCTTGGCAATGAGACGCATAGTGTATTCACCCGCATCCAAAGCGCTGTTATCGGAAACGGTATATTCCGCTTCGAGGACAACGTCCTTTCCTACCATTACCTTGGAAACACCCTGCTCCTGGGTCTTGCCGTTGTAGGTCAGAGCACTTGCCAATGTTACGGTCGCTTTTGAGATATCAGCAGGTGTGATCTCAAACAGTTCAGATGTTCCGAGATAATCCCATTCATCCGTCTCTTTGAATACCGTTACCTTATAGCTTCCGGTTTTGGTAGGTGCTACTGTCGAGCTATAATCGGTTCCGTCTCTCTGGATACCCTCGTAGGTGATAACAGCTCCGCTTGCATCA
>JAILHW010000127.1 GCA_024695605.1 Lachnospiraceae bacterium
TAATCCTCATATCCAAGCCAGCCTCTGACCTTGGTAAGGCTCTTTAAGAACCGTTCCACCTCGTTTTCGGTATTGTAAAAATACAGGCTTGCCCGCACGGTGGAGTTTACCTTCAGATACTGCATCAGCGGCTGTGCACAGTGATGTCCTGCCCGAATGCAGACCTGCTCGCTGTCCAGGACCGAGGATACATCATGGGGATGGCAGCCCTCAATATTAAAGGTTACGATCCCGTTTCGCCTGGCCGGATCAGTAGGTCCGTAGAGTGTGATATGGGGATCGTTTTTCATCCCCTCATACAAAAGGCTGCAGAGCAGATCCTCCTGTTTCCGAATGGCATCAAAGCCGATCTGCCCAAGATAATCAATGGCTGCGCCAAGCCCCACTGCCGCTGCCGCGTTCACGGTGCCCGCCTCAAATTTGTGCGGAAGCTCCGCATAGGTGGCATCTTCTCTTGTCACATACTCGATCATCTCTCCGCCTGTCAGAAACGGCGGCATGTCCTCCAAAAGCTTTTTCTTTCCGTACAGCACGCCGATCCCGAAGGGTCCGAGCATTTTATGTGCCGAGAATGCAAAAAAATCCGCATCCAGTGCTGTCACATCCACGCCCTGATGCGGCGTAGCCTGCGCTCCATCCACCAGTACAAGCGCCCCCATCTCGTGGGCTCTTTTGATGATCGCCTCCACGGGGTTTCGCACGCCGAGTACATTGGAGACCATACCGATGGCAACCAGAGCGGTCTTCTCATCGATCTTGGCGATCTCCTGCCCGCTCAGAACGCCCTCCTCATCCGGCTCCATATACACAAGCTCTGCGCCCTTTTGTCTTGCCACCATCTGCCAGGGTAGGATATTGCTGTGATGCTCCATCACGGAGATCACGATCTTATCTCCCTCTTTGATATTGGTAAGCCCCCAGGAATACGCCGCCAGATTGACGGACTCTGTCGTATTTCTGGTAAAAATGATCTCGGAAGCATCCCCCGCCCCGATGAAGGCAGCCACCTTTTCTCTGGCAGTTTCATAGGCCTCGGTGGCCTCGATGCTCCACTGATACAAGCCCCTTAAGGGATTGGCATTGCTCTTTCTGTAAAAGGCATCCACAGCCTCCAGAACCTGTCTGGGTCTTTGGCTGGTTGCCGCATTGTCAAAATAAATGATCCTTTCATCCTCCAGGATGGGAAAATCCCGGCGGATCGCTGCTACGTCCATACAGTACTCCCTCTATTATCCCCGGCTTATTCAAAGACCCTGCAGATCTTGTTTTTTACCGCTTTCTTGATCGACTCGGAAGGCACCCGGTTACTGATGCTCTGCAAAGATGCCCGCACCATCAGCTCCTCCGCTTTTTTCTTGCTGATCCCTCTGGTCTGCATATAAAAGAGCATATCCTCCGAAAGGGATCCGATGGTGGCCGCATGGCGCCCCTCTACATCCTCCTCTTCGCCCAGGATCAGGGGAATGGTCTGATTGATCACATCCTCACCCAAAAGCAGTACGTCCTCCTGCTCGTCTCCCTTGCAGCCGGTGGAATCCTTTCTGAAATCCACTGTTCCGCGGAAGGTCTTTTGGGCATCCTCCAAAAGGGCTTCCTTGAAGTACATCCGCCCCTCGCACTTTTTCCCGCAGAAGACATCATTGTAATTGATGTCCATTTTACCGCCGCCAAGACCCAGGTATCCAAAGTCCATTTCAAACCGGCTTTTGTCCTCGATCTGAAGCGTGTTCAGTCCTTCGTAAACCGTCAGTGCGCCCAGATCCAGCTTGGTCATGACAAGCTCCGCCTTCTTTCGAAGGAAGGTTCCGATGTCATGGAAAAAGACCGCTCCGTCCTCTAACATCTGTACCACGTGAAGCTCCACGCAGGCGCCCTCTTCCAGATACAGATAGGTCTGCACGCCTACCAAGGAACCTGCTGTGTTGTTGTCTTTTGAAGCCTCCTCGCTTTTTACCAAAGCCTCCTGCTTATGATGCTGCAAAAGCTCCTGCTGCATCTCGCATTTTCCGCATTCCTCGAGATAATCGCACGCCTTCGGAAGTGTGGAGTAGTACAGGATAAAGGTGCTCCGTGAACCTGCTTTGGCATGGATCACAAGACGGTTCAGATCGCTTTGACCTTCACCGTAGCCATAGTGCAGCTTGATCGGACCCTCTGCCTGATAGGTGGGATCCACCGTATAGTAATCCGCGCCGACACCTTCCATCAGCTCATCCACCGCGGCGCCCATCCCGGTGCCGAAGCGCTGCCGGTTATAGATGGGATATTTCCCGGCCACAAAGGCCTCCTTCGGATTTTCGATCCCAAGCGCTGCAAACCGCTCCTGCAGTGCATCTGCACTGATGTTTTTTTCTACGCTGATCCCCTCCGGAAGCGGGATCTCAAAGAGCGCGCTTTGCGGCTGCTTTTTGGTGTTCGCAAGAAGGTCATCTCCAACCTCCATCTGCGCCCTGTTCAGTTTCAGCCGGTTCCATGTCAGGACCGGCAAATGATTAACCGCTGCCTGCATGTCAGCCTCCCTCCATTTCCAGTTTGATCAGATTGTTCATCTCCGCCGCATACTCCAGCGGCAGCTCCTTGCTGACCGGAGATGCAAATCCGCTGACGATCATGGCTCTGGCTTCCGCCTCGCTGATCCCGCGGCTCATCAGATAAAAGACCGCCTCATCACTGATCCTTCCGATCTTGGCCTCATGTCCCACATCCGCCTTATTGGTCCGCACATCCGCTGCCGGAACCGTATCCGAACGGGAAATGGAATCGAGCATCAGCGACCCGCAGTTGACGGAAGCCTTTGCTCCCTCCGCACTTTTGCGGATCTCCACGCTGCTGCGGTAGGTACTGATCCCGCCGCTCTTGCAGATCGATTTCGTATCAATAAAGGACGAGGTGTTTTTGCCGATATGGATCATCTTTGCACCGGTATCCAGGTTCTGTCCGGCGCCCGCAAACGTCACTCCCGTAAACTCCGCATGAGAGCCGTCCCCCTTCAATACCGAGGTGGGATAGAGGTAGGATTCGTGGGATCCGAAGGAGCCGGATACCCATTCGATCATACCGCCCTCTTCTACGATAGCTCTCTTGGTATTCAGGTTATACATGTTTTTGGACCAGTTCTCGATCGTGGAATAGCGAAGTCTTGCGTTCTTGCCCACATAGAGCTCCACGCAGCCCGCATGCAGATTGGCCACGTTATACTTGGGGGCACTGCAGCCCTCGATAAAATGCAGATCCGCACCCTCTTCGACAATGATCAGGGTGTGCTCAAACTGCCCTGCGCCCTTGGCATTCAGTCTGAAATAGGACTGCAGCGGGATCTCCACCTTGACCCCTTTTGGCACATAGACAAAAGAGCCGCCGGACCAAACTGCGCCGTGAAGCGCCGCAAACTTGTGATCCGTAGGCGGTACCAGCTTCATAAAGTGATCCCGAATCATCTGCTCATATTCTCCGGTGAGTGCGCTCTCGAGATCCGAGTACACCACGCCCTGGGCTGCCACATCCTCTCTGACGTTATGATATACCAGCTCCGAATCATACTGGGCACCAACGCCCGCTAAAGATTCGCGCTCTGCCTGGGGAATGCCCAGTTTTTCAAATGCATTTTTGATATCCTCGGGTACCTCTTCCCAGCTTCCCTTCATATCCGAACGGGATCTGACGTATGTGGCGATCCGATTCATATCCAGTCCGTCGATGGGCGGGCCCCAATCGGGTACCTCGATCTGATGATAGAGCTCTAAGGATTTCAGTCGAAACTCCCGCATCCATTCGGGATCCTTCTTTTCCTCGGAAATGGCTCTGACGATCTCTTCCGTCAGACCCTCGTCCATTCGGTAAAAATCCGCTTCGTTTTCTTCGTCCTTAAAGTCATACAGTTCTCTTTGCACGCCGTCAAGCAGGATCCGGTCCTGCTCACCCTCGATGTTGATGGCCGGATCTTGCCGCATGCCTTCCTGTATCTTGTTTTCCATATCTTATTGTTTCCTTCTATTGTTTCTGTAGCTGCTTTGTCTGCGCTCTCGTTTACAGGAATGCTTCAAAGCCGTTCTCGTTGATCTGATCCACAAGCTCCGGTCCCCCGGTCTTTACGATCTTTCCTTTGACGATGATGTGGGTATAATCCACCTTCAGCGACTCCAGGATCCTCGTGGAGTGGGTGATGATCAAAAGTGCACCCTCCTGCCTTTTCTGGTACTCCTCAATGCCCTTGGATACCATACGGACCGCATCCACATCCAAACCGGAGTCGGTCTCATCCAGGATCGCAAACTCGGGCTGCAGCATCAAAAGCTGCAGGATCTCCGCTTTCTTTTTCTCACCGCCGGAAAAGCCCACGTTCAGATCTCTGGATGCGTAGCTTTCATCCATTCCCAGAAGCTCCATCGCCTCCGCCAGCTGTTTTTTGAACTGGAAGATTTTGATCGGCTTACCCGTTTTCTGTCTGAGGGCATTTCGGATGAACTCATCCAGGGACAGCCCCGGTACCTCTAAGGGATTCTGGAAGGATAAAAACATCCCTCTCTGTGCCCGTTTATCCGCGGATTCCTTTGTGATCTCATCTTCCCCGAAAAAGATTTTGCCGCTTGTTACCTGATAGACCGGGCTTCCCATCAGGACGTTGCCCAAGGTGGATTTTCCCGCTCCGTTGGGTCCCATCAGTACGTGGGTCTCTCCCGGGGCGATCTGAAGGCTGACATCCTTTAAGATCTCCTCCTCGCCAACCGATGCTCTGATATTCTCGATCCTGATCAATTTCTCTGCCATGTTTTTCTTTCCTTTTCCTTGTTCTCTGCCTTCTGAAAAGCACATCTATTTTACCATAGAAAAGGGACGCGGTCAAAGAAATCCGCGCCCGCGAAGGATTTTGTATATGGGTAAGGGTTTTGTCCCGCCAGGTTACGATTCGCAACCCAAGCTCCATCTCGCAATCCCGCGCTGCGCGCTCTACTGTCGCTTCGCGACAGATTGCTCGATGTTCGTTGGGTTTCTGCTTCGCAGAAATAAATCAAAAAAAGATACTCCTATGCATGCGAGCATGCAGGAGTATCTTTTTCCGATTTACTGCGAATCGTAACCCTTATACGACAAAGTATCCATCTTTACTATAGAGATACGCCTCCAGATGGTTGTATTTTACGTTTCTCTTTGCCAGTTCTTCGTTATCCATAGGATATGCAGCGGTTTCATCCACGGCAAAGACGCGGTAGATGATCACGCGCATTTTTTCGCCGACGGAGACTTTTCTTCGATCCAGGGATCTGTGGGTGGTCAGGGTCACGCCCCCAACGTCGAGCTTGAGCTCCAGGGAGGTACCGCGGAACAGGATATCCGTGATCACGCCCTCCTCCGAGCAGTCCATCACATCCTTAAAGGTCTTGTTGTCGCTCTTAAAGGCTTCCACAAACTCCGGCCGGATGATGGCGCCTTTATATTTTTTCTCCTTGCGAAAGCCCTTCAGCTTTCCGTAATCCTCAATAAAGGTGGGCTGTCCGATAAATTCGGTCACAAACGGTGTCTTCGGCTCGGTATAGATCTCCTTGGGTTCGCCGATCTGCTCGATACGCCCCTGGTTGGTAACAATGATCTGGCTTGCCACCTCAACGGCCTCGTCCTGGTCATGCGTCACAAAGATGCTGGTGATCCCCACCTTCAGGATCATCTCCCGAAGCCAGGTCCGAAGCTCATGTCTGACCTTTGCATCAATGGCGGCAAACGGCTCATCCAAAAGCAGCAGCTGCGGCTCGGGTGCCAGAGCCCTGGCAAAGGCCACTCTCTGGCGCTGCCCGCCGGAAAGCTGGTTAGGATAGCGCTTTTCCATCCCGGTAAGGCCCGTCAGCTCCAACAGCTCGGTCACTCTTTTTTTGATCTGCTCCTTTGGCATCTTCTTGATCTTCAGTCCATAGGCAATGTTGTCATACACCGTCATATAGCGAAACAGCGCATAGTTCTGGAACACAAAGCCGATGCCTCGCTCTGCGGGCGGTATGTCGTTGACGCGCGCCCCGTCTATGATGATATCTCCGCTGTCCGGCGTTTCCAGTCCGGCGATCATGCGAAGGATCGTTGTTTTTCCGCTACCGGACGGTCCAAGCAGTGCCACCAGCGATCCCTTTTCGATCCCGAAGCTCACATCCCTGGATGCCTGAAAATCTCCGAAGCTTTTATTGATCTGTTTCAGTTCTACGTACATGATTGTTCCTCCGCTGTATTAAACGATTCCCGATTTTCCCTTTTCCCGATGCTCCAACAGATTTCTAAGGATCAGTATGATCACCGCCATGATCACCAATATGGAGCTGACCGCAAAGGAGGCCACAATGGAATCGGCACTTCCCGACAGATACAGGGCATCGATCTCCAGCGGCAGGGTAAAGGTTTTCCCTCTGGTCTTTGACAATGCGTGTACCGCTCCAAACTCTCCCAGCGCTCTTGCAAAGCAAAGGATCATACCGTAAAGCAGCGCCCATTTGATCTTGGGAAAGGTGATGCTTTTGAAAATGGAAAAGCCCTTCGCTCCCATGAGCGCGGCAGCTTCCTCCTCGTCGGTCCCTTCCGCGTTCAGCACCGGGATCAGCTCCCTCGATACAAAGGGGAAGGTGACAAAAATAGTCGCCAGAAGTACGCCCGGTATGGCAAACACGATCTGAATATCCGTGCCCAGTGCGTTATTGATGCCTTCCACAATGGGGGCTGCCCATCCCATACGGCCGAAGGTCATGATATAAGCCAGACCCGCAATGACCGGCGAAATGGAAAAGGGAATGTCGATCAATGTGGAAAGCACCTGTTTTCCCTTAAAGGAAAATCTGGTCAGCGCCCAGGATGCCACCAGTCCAAACAGGGTATTGACCAA
The DNA here is from genome assembly GCA_024695605.1 of Lachnospiraceae bacterium. GTDB lineage: Bacteria > Bacillota > Clostridia > Lachnospirales > Lachnospiraceae > RGIG7926. The sequence goes on from JAILHW010000127.1 coordinate 6,857, forward strand.
AACCGCTGCGGCGGTAGCCAGAATGGTGATCTTCAGTGCCGAGCTGACAAACTTTGTCCCAAGCGACGAAAGATAGAATCCAAAGCCCTTGCTTAAGGAATTGACAAGGATCGAAATGAGCGGCACTACCAGCATCAGGCCCACGAACAGAAAGCTGATCGTGATCAGAATGGCCTTTGCCGCCTTCGATTCCTCTCTTCTTGTTTTCTTTTCCATGTAGTCTCCTTCACTTTCCTGTTATGCCTCTGCCGTCAGGCCACATCATTTGTTCTTCTGGATTGTCTGACCTGCACGATATTGATGAACAGAAGCATCAAAAACGAAATGACCAGCATCACCAGTGCGATGGATGTCGCACTCTCATAATCCATGTAATTGAGCTTTTGCATGATCACGTAGGATACCACCTGCGTATGCTCCTTTGCACTGTTGCCCGAAATATAGATCACGCTTCCGTACTCGCCGATCCCTCTTGCAAAGGACAGCCCGAAGCCCGTCAAAAGTGCGGGCCTAAGCTCCGGAAGCACCACCCGAAAGAAGGTGGTTTTTCTGTCGGCACCGAGAATATAGGAGGCCTCCTCATACTGGCCATCCAGCTTTTCCAGCACCGGCTGAATGGCTCTGACCACAAAGGGAATGCCGATAAATACCATCGCCACGATGATCCCCAGATGCGTATAGGATACCTTGATCCCGATGACACCCAGTGCTTTTCCGAACATCCCCTTATCCGAATACAGCTTGGACAGGGTAATGCCCGCAACCGCCGTAGGGATGCAGAAGGGCAGCTCGATCAGGCCGTCCAGGATGCGTTTTCCGAAAAAGTCATATCGCACCAGCACCCATGCCAGGATCACACCGAACACGGAATTGATCAGTGCCGCGATCAGGGATGCGGAAATGCTGGTCAAAAAAGCCCACCTGACATTTTCAGATGTAATGGTCTCGATAAAGGCACTCGGACTCATTTTAAAGGCATAGACCAAAATGGATGCCAGAGGGATCAGGATCAAAAGCGAGAGCATCGCGATCGTGATCCCCAGAGTCAGACCGAAGCCGGGGATGACCCGGCCCTGTTTTTTCGTTTGTTTCTTTTGTTCAGCGCTGCTTTTACTCATAGCGTTGTCTTCCTTAACTCACAGGCAGCCGGGCAGAGTCTGCCCGGCTTTCATAGTTGCTCAAATCTGGTTTACTTGCTGTAGATCTCGTCAAAGATCGCACCGTCTGTAAAGAATTTCTCATATGCTGCGTTCCAGCCACCGAAATCGTTGATTGTGCAAAGGTTTACGTTCAGATCGAACTTATCGGAGAAGTTCTTTAAGATCTCCTGGTTGGAAGGACGATAGCCGTTCTCACCGATGATCTTCTGTGCTTCATCACTGTACAGATAATCAAGGTAAGCCTTTGCTAACTCCTGTGTGCCGTTCTTATCAGCGTTCTCATCTACGATGGCAACGGAGGGCTGTGCCAGAATACTGATGGAGGGCGTTACGATCTCATACTCGTCCGGATACTCCTTCAGGGTGTTGATCGCTTCATTCTCCCACGCCAGCAGCACATCGCCCTGTCCGTTCTCAACAAAGGTAGTGGTTGATCCGCGGGCACCGGAATCCATAACGGTTACATTGCCGTAAAGCTTTGCCATAAAGTCTTTGATCTGTGCTTCGTCACCGCCGAACTTCAGATCCGCAAAGTGCCATGCTGCAAGGAAGTTCCACATTGCGCCGCCGGAGGATTTCGGATCCGGTGTGATGATCGCTACACCGTCATTTACCAGATCATCCCAATCCTTCAGTCCCTTTTCATTTCCCTTTCTTACCAGAAATACAATGGTGGAGGTGTAAGGGGATGAATCCAGCGGGAACTCGGAAAGCCAGCCTTCCTTGATCAGTCCGGCTTCCTCGATCAGCGTGATATCATGCTCAAGTGCCAGCGTAACCACATCGGCATCCGCACCCTCTACCACGCTTCTGGCCTGTCCGCCGGAACCGCCGTGCGACTGGACCACAGTGACCTTCTTTCCTGTCTCTGCCTCATAATGCTTGGCAAATGCTTCATTGTAAGCTGCATATAATTCTCTGGTCGGATCATAGGACACATTGGTCATTGTCAGCTCTTCTCCGCCTGCCTGGCCGCTCTGTCCGTCGGAACCACCTGCTCCGGCTGAGCCGCAGGCTGTTAAACCAACTGCCAGCGCTCCGGCTACGATAAGGGCCGCTACTTTTTTCGTAATGGACTGTACATTCTTTTTCATCATTCTCTCTCCTTCATCCTTTTGCAGTGCAACTGATCACATTCTTGCATCCTGCACGGTATTTGTGTTCTCCTGCATGTTCTCTACGACGCCCATTCTAGCCTCCCTGCAGGATTTGTGCAAAGCATTAAACTGTAAACGTTTACACTTTCACCGCTCTCTCTTCTGCAAAGCCCTAAAATTTGCAGAAAAAAAGTGCGCATCCGCCAGGAGATACGCACTATATCCTGTATATCATCACATTATTGTGAAATCGTTTTCACTTCTGCTGATCCCTGTATTTATAAGGAATCACAAGGCTCTTGTAGAGCTTCTTTGCACCAATTTTCCCAAAAGCTCCAGCTTTGAGGCTGCTCTGTGCCCACCCTTCATACGGTCACACAAAAGCGTGATGGCCAGATACCCCATTTCCTCCTTGGGAACATGGACGCTCGAAAGCATGGGAGAGGTATATTGTGCCTCTTCGATATCATCACAGCCGATGATGGAAGGCTCATAACGGTAATTCTTCTTGCTCTCCAGACATCCCAGCATCCCGATGGCCAGAATATCATTGGCACAAAACACCGCTGTCGGACGCTCCTTCATGGTCAGGAGCTTTTTCATCAGCCGCACACCCTCAGCCTTGGTATGGGCAGCCTTTAAAATGTATTCCTCCCGAAGCAAAAGACCGTGCTTTTCCATCGCCCGCTCAAAGCCTGCAAACCGGGATTCCGCCTCCCGCTCGCCCGCATAGGCGATCCTGCTGTGTCCCAGAGCGATCAGATGCTCTACCGCTTCCATCGCCAGCTTACTGCCGTCGCAGGTCACCTCATCCACGGCAAAATCAACACTGTTCCGGTTGATGGCTACAATATTCGGATAGCGCATCACCAAAAGCTTTAAGGCATCCTTCCGACATTTCCCGATGACCACCAGACCATCGCTTTTTTCGCCGGCCTCCGATTGCAGATCGTCAATGATCCGCTCCAGCTCCTTTTCCTTCGTTTCTTCCTCCGAAAGCTTCGGCAGATACTCTACTCCCGATAAGATCAGATTCTGCCTGTGAATCTGCGTTTCCACATTCTTCAAAAGCTCCGTAAAGAACGGATCCGCCGACTCCACAGCCGTATGCGTCATCAGCACCCTGATCCGGCGCATCTTCTGCGCGCCCTTTTGCGACGAGACCCGAAGCGACCTGGCTGCCTCATTCGGCACATAGTCCAGCTCCATGGCAGCTTCCCAGATCCTTTCCCGAAGCCCCTCCTTACGACAATGATACTCCGGCTGATTCAGGACCCTCGAAACCGTGGCGACGGATGCACCCGTCATCTGTGCAATTTTCTTGATGGACATCCTAATCGCCCCCTTGTATCATAGATGTGCAGCCGACGGATTCTGATCCTGCGGCGGCGAGTTACCTATGCCCACGCAGTGGGCAACGAACTGTTTGAGCTAAGCCGGAGGATGCAGATTCGGCGGGTGCGGACCTGATCTTCGATGAGCAGCCGACGAGATCTGATCCTGCGGCGGCGAGTTACGTATGCCCACACAGTGGGCAACGAACTGTTTGAGCTAAGCCGGAGGATGCAGATTCGGCGGATGCGCAAGTATAAGACTGCCCGCGATGCCACCGGCATCGCGGGCAGTCATGATAACAAACCAACCCTTACTTTTTGATGAGAAGAGACTCGCCCGTCATCTCAGCCGGCTGCTCCATACCCATGATCTGCAGAAGCGTCGGTGCGATATCGCAAAGCCTTCCGCCCTCCTTCAGGGTATAAGCCGGATCATAGTTGTAAAGGATGAAGGGTACCGGATTCGTGGTATGCGCCGTATGCGGTGCTCCGGTCTCAAAGTTCACCATCTGCTCGCAGTTTCCGTGATCGGCACAGATAAAGAGTACGCCGTCCATCTTCTTGACTGCCTCCACAGCTGCGCCGACACACTGGTCGATCCGCTCTACCGCTGCGATGGCCGCCTCCAGAACACCGGTGTGGCCAACCATATCCGGATTTGCAAAGTTGATGATGATCACATCATACTCGCCGGAGGTGATCTTGGCATCCAGCTTCTCGCTGACCTCAGGTGCGCTCATTTCCGGCTGCAGGTCATAGGTGGCAACCGCGGGGGAATTGACCAGAATACGATCCTCTCCCTTGTTGGGCTCCTCAAGACCGCCATTGAAGAAGAAGGTTACGTGTGCATACTTCTCGGTCTCTGCAATACGAAGCTGCTTCAGACCGTTGTTAGCCAGATACTCGCCGAAGGTGTTCACGATCTCTTTCTTCTTGAAGGCCACATATTTGTTGGGAATGGTCTCATCATAATCCTTAAAGCACACATAGCAAAGCGGCATGAAGCCGTTGGCACGCTTTAAGTACTTGATGCACTTGGTATCGGAAGCATCGCCCTCCTGGGCTGCAATGTCTGCATCGGTGAAGCAGAATGCCTTGGTGATCTCTCTTGCCCTGTCGGGACGGAAGTTATAGAAGATCACGGAATCATTGGCCTTTACCAGAGAAAGCGGCTTGCCGTTTTCATCGGTGATCACGGTGGGCAGTACGAACTCATCCGTTACGTCCTTATCGTAGGATGCCTGCATGGCAGCGATGGGATCCGTTGCCTTTTCGCCCTCACCGAGTACCAGAGAATCATAGGCCTTCTGGATACGATCCCAGTTGTTATCGCGGTCCATTGCATAGTAGCGGCCGGACAGGGAAGCCACCTTGCCGACACCGATCCTGGCCATCTCGTCGATCAGCTCCTGCAGATATCCCTTTCCGGATGCAGGCGGTGTATCTCTTCCATCGAAGAAGGCGTGTACATAAACGTCCTCGAAATTCTCTTTTTTGCAAAGCTCCAAAATAGCGTACAGGTGAGTGTTGTGGCTGTGCACACCGCCATCGGAAAGAAGGCCCCATACATGCAGATCGGAGCCGTGCTCCTTACAGTTATTGATGGCGCGAAGCAGCTCCTCATTTTTGAAGAAAACGCCGTCCTGAATGTATTTGGTGATCAGTGTCAGATCCTGATAGATGATCCTTCCGGAACCGATATTCATATGTCCCACCTCGGAATTACCCATCTGTCCGTCGGGAAGTCCTACCGCAAGACCGGAAGCATAGCCCTTCTGAAAGGGGCATTCCGCCATCAGCTTATCCATCACGGGGGTCTTTGCCATTGCTACGGCATTTGCCCGTTTCTCATCTGTCAGGCCATAGCCGTCGAGTACCATCAATACTACAGGTTTTTGTCTCATGTTTATTCTCCTTATCTTAAAAATCTATACTCTTACAAAGCGGTTTTGCTCTGTATCATATGCATATCCGATGGCTGCCAGCTTTTGTGTGATCTCTTTGGCATCGATCATGTTAGAGGCTGCTAACTCCTCCAGCGAATCGAAGTTGTCACGCAGCTGTGTGTTGATATAGCTCAGCAGCATCACAGGGTCCTTCGGTATCATAGACCTTCCTCCTATACCAGACGAAATCCCTTGGCCCTGATGCAGGATGCCACCTCTGCAGCATCCGGTGTGTGCAAAATCTGCACCGGAAGTCCGGACTCACGGTCAAAGGAAAGATAGATATAATCGATATTGATATTGCTTTCCTGCAAAGCCTGCAAAAGCTTGTTCAAAGCTCCCACCTCATCGGCCATCTCCACGCCGATCACATCACAAAGCTTGCATAAAAAGCCTTCCTCCTGCAGCACCCTGGCCGCCTCCTGCGGATCGTCCACGATCATACGGATGATCCCGTATTCCGCGCTGTCATTGGTTACGGATCCCCAGATATTGATCCCCTTATCCGCCAGCGTTCCGGTGATCTTCTGCAGATTCCCCTTCTTGTTTTCTGCGTAAATCGATACTTGTTTGAGCATTTGTCTGTATTTCCTTTCTCTAGAGTATCCCCATTTGATACATCTTAATAGATTGCCATTCCTACAAAAAGGCACCTTCTTTTTTAATCGTCAGCGCCACACCGTCTCCCACTGTCAGGATCGTGGAAACAAGTGCTTCGTCCTTCATCAGAGCGGACAGATACTCCCGCATCCTTGCATGGATGGTCCGGTTTCTTCTGGTCACCGCAAAACGGGATTCAATGATCTCCCCCTCCTGCAGCACGTTATCCGAAACCAGCAATCCTCCCGGACTAAGCAGCCGTTTGATCTGTGGCAAAAAATGAATGTACTGGCCCTTGGCCGCATCCATAAAAATAAACTCATATCCCGCATCCGGAAGTGTCGGCAGCACCTCTTCGGCATCTCCCTCGATCAGCGTGATCTGCTCCTGTTTTTGAAAGCGTCTGAAGTTTTCCCTCGCAACGTGGATCCGCTTCTCATAGTTTTCAATGGTGGTGATCCTGCTCGCCGGCAGAATGCTGCTCATAAAAAGAGCGGAAAAGCCAATGGCTGTTCCCACCTCCAGGATCTTCTCCGGCTTTTTTTCTGCCAAAAGAAATCTCAGCAGGGACTGCGTCTCTCTCCGGATCACGGGTACATCCGTGCGCTGCGCTTCCTGATACAGCGCTTCCAGGTCTGCGGGCAATCCCCTATCTTGCGCATTCACAAAGTCCGTCAGGCGCTCTCCTACGATCATAGGCCGGCTCCTGCCGTAAGCGGTGTATGACCTTCGCCACCTTCCCCGGTATCTCCGCCGTCATCCTGTTGCGACTCTTCGCTGTCAATGATCCCTTCTTCGGAAGGCTCGGAGTTTCCTTCTCCGCCATCCTCAGTCATTGTATCCTGCTGCCCTGCATATCCGCCCTGCAGATAATCGGGAAGCTCCTCCTGATCCTGGCTATCGCCTTCCCCTTCCGTCTCATCCACATAAGATTCGCCCATCATCGCAAAGATCTCGCTCGGGGGCATGGCAGTATTGAAGGTATAGGTTCCGGGCACCAGCTTTTTGTGATAATCCGAAAGCCTCTCCTGGACGTAAAAGATCTTTTCATCATCAATGACGCCGCGGGACTTCAGGATCCTGCCAAGATCCAGCACATCCTCTGTATTTTCCAGCGTCACCACGATATCCCGTCCGGGGGTCGGCTCCTTTGCGGCATCCGCAAATACCATGTATCCGAAGTGATAGGAGTACATGGCAAGCCGGTACACACAAACCACCACAAGTGCGGCGATCGAAGCGCGGAACATGAAATTAAACAAACCGAACACAAACTTCTTTAACATTTCCTGTCTCGAATTTCCTTACTCAAAATCTATACTGAGCGCTTTTACCAGCTCATAATTGATCCTCTGTACCATTCTGCAGAGCGCAAGCTCGGCGGCCAGAAAATCATGCACGACGGGGTTCTCCCGAAAGGACTCATATTCCTTCTGAAAACGATCGATCTCATCAAAGAGCTGATCCGGATAACACTGGGTCTGCAGCTGAAAGTTCTTTTGCCGGTATTCATCCACCTGCTTCTTCAGATCCGGATATTCCCGCAGACGGTCCCTTTGGATCATATACTCCGTATAGACGCTGCTTTGCTTGATCTGCTCGATAAATACACTCAGACTGTCTCTGTAATCAGACATCTTTACCCTCGCTTACTCCGCCACATCCATAATGATGGGAAGGATCATCGGACGACGCTTGGTCTTTTTCCAGAAAAAGTCGGAAAGCTCGTCCCGCATCGCATTTTTCATCTTATTCCAATCCCCGATCCTGCGCTCAAGACAGCGGTCCATCACCTGGGCGGAAATCTCTCTTGCTTCATCCAACAGTTCATCCGACTCTCGGACATATACAAAGCCTCTCGATACCACATCCGGTCCGGAAACCATGATACCGTTTGCAAAGTCCAGCGCCACGACCACGATAAAGATCCCATCCTCTGCCAGATGTTGTCTGTCCCGAAGGACCACATTGCCCACATCACCGACACCGAGACCATCTACAAAGATATTTCCAACAGGCACCTTTCCGGTCACCCTGGCTTCGTCCTCGGAAATCTCCAAAACATCTCCGGACTGGATCACAAAAATATGATCCTTTTCCATTCCCAGACTTCTTGCCAGTCTGGCCTGGGCCTTCAAATGCCGCATCTCTCCGTGAACCGGGATCGCAAACTTGGGCTGTACCAGGGAATAGATCAGCTTGATCTCCTCCTGGCAGGCATGCCCGGAAACATGTGTATCCTGGAAGATAATATCGGCTCCATGTCCGTAAAGCTCATTCATCACCTTGGAAACCGCCTTCTCATTGCCCGGAATGGGGTGAGAGGAAAAGATCACCGTATCCTTCGGCTTGATGGAGATCTTTCTGTGGGTTCCGTTTGCCATACGGGAAAGCGCCGCCATGCTTTCACCCTGACTTCCCGTGGTAATGATCACGGTCTTTTCATCTGGATAATTCCGAAGCTGCTCTGTCTCGATCAGGGTGTTTTCAGGGATCTTCAGATAGCCCAGCTTCTGAGCCGTTTCAATGATCCCCACCATGCTCCTGCCTTCCACGACCACCTTGCGGCCGAACTTTTCAGCGGAGTTGATGATCTGCTGCACACGATCCACATTGGATGCGAAGGTCGCAATGATCAGTCTGGTCTCCTGATGCTCGGAAAAGATCTTGTCAAAGGCCGATCCCACGGTTTTTTCCGAAGGCGTAAAGCCCGGTCTTTCGGCATTGGTACTGTCGCACATCAGCGCCAGCACGCCCTTTTTCCCAAGCTCCGCGAACCGCTGCAGGTCGATGGCATCTCCATACACCGGTGTATAATCCACCTTGAAATCTCCGGTGTGGACGATCACGCCCGCCGGAGAATAGATCGCAAATGCAGCCGCATCCGCGATGGAATGGTTGGTGCAGATAAACTCTACACGAAACTGTCCCAGGTTGATATGCTGTCCGAAATTGACCACCTTTTTACGGATCAGGTTCTCGATCCCATGCTCCACGAGCTTGTTCTCGATGATCCCCATGGTCAGCTTGGTTGCATATACAGGAACCGGAAGCTCCTTTAAAATGTAAGGCAGGGCCCCGATATGATCCTCATGCCCGTGGGTGATCAGAAATCCCTTTACCTTATCTTCATTTTCCTTTAAATAGCGGATATCGGGAATGACAAGATCGATCCCGAGCATGTCATCCTCGGGAAAGGCCAGTCCGCAATCCACAACAATAATACTGTCTTCATATTCGAAGGCAGTGATATTCATACCGATCTGCTCCAATCCTCCCAGGGGAATGATCTTCACAGACGGCTTCTTTTCATTTTCCTTCACTATTTCCTCCGTTATCTTACTGCTCGTCTTCATCCATGACGAAGGATACGTCATCCAGAAGACTCTCAAACAAAGCCGCTACCGCCGAAAGCTCCTTTTCATCCGAAACGATCTGAAAGGATGCCTCCTTTGTCTCCTTGCCCTTCGCTGCCAGATCCGAAACATCCTTCAGGATCAGTGCCTGGGCATCGCCCTCCGGCTGGTCACAGACCAGCAGGTAGTCTCTGCCGGACAGCTTGGTTTTTTCAAGGACAAACATCTCAAGCGGTTCGCCGTTTGTATCTGTAAATGTTACTTTTTCCATTTGCTTCTCCATGCAAATATACTATATGGTTTTGAAAGTCGCGGTTTCGCGTGGTTTTTCTATCAGCTTCGATTCGAAGTTCTGCACGCCCCACATCGCAAGCCCGATCCTTCGGATCTTTACCGCTGCTATCGCAGCAGCTTGCTCAGTGTGGGTGCAGTCGCTGCTTCGCAGCTCCAAATAGAAATCCGCTTTCGATTTCTTCGTGTAAACACGAGAAATCTCAATCGTATTTCTATTTTACTTCGAATCGCGACTTAGATAATCCATGTATGACTGCAATATAAATGTCGCGGCGATCCCGTCGATATACTCCTTACGGTTTTCTTTTCTGACGCCGGACTCTTCCAGGACTCTGTCAGCCTGCACCGTGGAAAGTCTCTCGTCCCAGAGCACGGCGGGAATACCGCTTCTTCTCTCCAGGTTCTCGGCAAACTCCCGGCTCTTTTGGGCCCGTTCCCCTTCTGTGTCATTCATATGCTTCGGAAGCCCTACCACAAAGCGCTCCACCTCATACTGAACGGCCAGCTCTTCGATCCTGGCATAGGTTTTCCGCAGCTTGTTCTCAGACGTACGTCTGATCACTTCGATATTCTGTGCCGTAATACCCAGGGGATCGGAAACCGCCACCCCTACCGTCTTGGCACCGAAATCCAGCCCCATGATCCTCATATCAGTCTTCCCAGTGATTGTTCTTGATATAGGAACGGAGCATCTCCTCCACCAGCTCGTCTCTTTCCACCTTCATGATCAGAGATCTGGCGCTGTTGTGAGAGGTGATGTAGGTCGGATCGCCGGACATGATATAGCCCACGATCTGATTCACCGGATTGTAGCCTTTCTCACTGAGTGCCTCATATACGGTGGAAAGCACGATCTTTACACCATTGCCGTTATCCACATCCACCTTGAAAAATTGGGTATCTGAAGTATTTGCCATTTTTGCCACCTGCTTTCTGAACGCTGTCTTTTTTAGGTATGTTTCCTGTTACTCGATATGTGTCAGTTTAAAGGAGTTCATTTCCGGCTTCAGGAATTCATTCTCCACCGGCTTTTGGGAAGCCACGAAGGACTCCACCTCCTTATCGATCACTACCTCTTTTTTCAGAAGTACATTCACTTCATTATAGATCTTCTTATACTTTTCGGATGCGGTAATGGAGAGGAACAGATCACTGATGGGACGGTTCTTGCCGTTCTCAAAGTACTTGTTCTCCTTCGTATCCAGATAGTAGTAGATCTCATGCACCGTCTGCTGGTTGGTCATGGTATCCATCACGGTCTCATCGATACGGATGGTACGATCCGCACTCTCTCCGTGAATGACGATGCTGCCTCTGGTCGTGGGGCTGATCTCCGAGCTGAAGGCCAGTCTGGTCAGCTGTTCCTTGATAAGATTCAGATAATGATCTACCTGCTGACGGGAAACCGCTGCCGCCGGACTGACGGTGGTCGCACCTGCCTTCTGCATGGCGATACCGATGCTGACACCGATCTTCATGATGTAATCGTGCTGTGCGATCCTCTCCTTGACCTGCTTTTCCACCCTGGCGTTCAGGGAGGGAAGCCCGATGACCAGCACGCTCTTTAAAAACTTGTATTTCAGGTTCGTGATATCCTGCAGCTTATTGCCCGCTGCCACATCCGCACGGCCGGCCTTCTTCATAAAATTGGTGCTGTCCACGCCATCGGAAACCTCCAGTCCCTGGGAATCGATCCGCATCTTCAGCGAACCCACTTCCGCCTTGGTGGACTCCAGATCCATCTCGATCTCAAAATCCACATCCTTGGGAAAATGCTCCATAATGGCTGCCGCCGTATCCTTTGAAACCTTCTCGATCTCCGCGATCTCATCTTTTGTGTACTTCATTTGCTACACCCCCGATTTTTATATATTCCCAGATAACCCCGCTTGTCTGTCCGAAAAGCCCCCGCACCGGACAAACGATATCGCATACCACTCTATAGTTTACACTATTTCGCACAAAATGAAAACAAAAATATTTCCTATACAAATTCCCCCAAAAGCACTTCATCCTCCAGAAAATCCGCCAGCAGCAGCGGCCTGATCTGCCCGATCAGCTCCTCGCCCGGCGCCTCACCGGATGTCCGGACCGCAACCTCGATGTAGTTTGGCGTATGCCCCGTCAGATAGCTTGCTCCGCCGATCTGCTTTGTGCGTTCAAACAGCACCGGCTGCGTGCTTGTCAAAAAAGCGCCCCGATAGGCTTTGGACTGTGCTTCATTCAGCCTTGCCAGAGCAGCACAGCGCTCCTTTTTCTGCTTCTCCGTCAGCTGACCCGGCAGTCTGTCTGCCACCGTTCCCTTCCTTCTGGAAAAGGGAAAGATGTGGGTCTCGTAAAATCCAATACTCTCCACAAAGGATAGAGTTCTTGCAAATTCTTCCTCGCTCTCCCCGGGAAAGCCTGCGATCAGATCCGTCGTGATCGCCGGACGGTCATAGGCGCTTCGCAGCACCTCTACGCCCCTTCTGAAATCCTCACAGGTATATCTTCTATTCATCCTCTCCAAAACGCTGTCACAGCCGCTTTGCAAAGACAGATGAAAGTGGGGACAGATCTTTTTGCAGGCCGACAGCTCCTTTATAAAGCCTTCGGTAATGATCCTCGGCTCCAGGGATCCGAGCCGGATCCGCTCCAACCCTTCTACCATATCCAGCCTTTTGATCACCTCCAAAAGGTGGCCGGCATGGGAAAACTCCCCGTCAAGAACGCCCGTATCGGCAACGGCCGAATTGTAGGAGGTTCCGTCAAAGTCCAGACCATAGGAGCTGATGTGGATCCCGGTGATCACGACCTCCCGATAGCCCCGGCTGACCATGGTCCTCGCTTCCTCCAGGATGTGCTCCGGCCTGCGAGATCTGACTCTCCCCCTGGCGTAGGGTATCGCACAATAGCTGCAAAACTGGTTGCAGCCGTCCTGGATCTTGATATAGGCCCTGGTATGCTCGGCTGTCTGCTCCAGACTGATCTCCTCATAGGCCGGTGCATGCTCAAGATCCGGGATCGATATCCCGCCCAGCGTCTTATCCCTGCCCTTTCTGTCCGACAGAAAGGTCTCCACCAGCTCAACAATATCCTTCTTTTTGTTATTCCCGATGGCCAGATCAATGCTCTCATCCTTTTCAATCTCGCCCTGATGCGTTTGGACATAGCAGCCCACCGCAACCACCACAGCCTCCGGATTCATGGCCTTTGCCTTATGGATCATCTGTCTGCTTTTGCGATCCGCAATGTTGGTGACTGTGCAGGTATTTACCACATAAATGTCCGCTTTTTGTGCAAAATCCACAATAGAGTAGCCACTTTTTTGGAAGTATTGCTGCATAGCGTCTAATTCGTAAGAATTGACCTTACAGCCTAAGTTATGGAATGCCACAGTTTTCATTTGAAACCCCGCTTATTTTTGGATGTTTTCGTTATTGACTTTTTTTAGGGCCACAAGTAGTATTATAGGCGAAGGTATTGAAACCCAAAGAAAAAATCAGGAGGTATGAATTATGAAGACAGTAAGAATTTCTTTAAACTCTATTGACAAGGTAAAATCTTTTGTAAACGACATTACAAAGTTTGATTATGATTTCGATCTGGTATCCGGAAGATATGTCATTGATGCAAAATCCATTATGGGTATCTTCTCCCTGGATCTTTCCAAGCCGATCGATCTCAACATCCACGCAGAGGAGAATGTGGATGACGTTCTTGCAGTTCTGAAGAACTATGAGGTTTAATCCCTCGGATTTTTGATCCTTGATCAAAACAGCTCCGAAAGCTCATCTCATGATGGGCTTTCGGAATCCTTTCAAACAAACCATTCAATACCTTTTAGCAGCACTTGATCCGATCAAGTGTTTTTTTATACCCTGATGATCTCATGCTCCGTCAGCGCTTTTTCCAACATCTGATCTATGATCTCCTTCAGGTTCCCCTCGTGTCTTCGGATCACCTCCGGTACCGGCTTTGTCACGGGATGCTTTGCCACAAAAATGGTACAGCAGTCCTCAAACGGCAAAATGGATGTCTCGTAGGTGTCGATCTTTTCGGAAATATCCACGATATCCTGCTTGTCAAAGGCGATGAGCGGCCGGTACACCGGAAGGGTGCAGACCTCGTTGGTGGTCATCAGCGACTGCATGGTCTGGGATGCCACCTGTCCGATGCTCTCTCCCGTTACAAGTCCAAGGCATTCCGATTCCTTCGCAAGATACTCCGCGATCCGCATCATATAGCGCCGCATGATGATGGTCAGCTCATCATGAGGGCATTTTTCATAGATGGCCATCTGGATTTCGGTAAAGTTGATGATATGCAGCCGGATCGGTCCCGTATAAACGCTGATCTTCTTTGCCAGATCCACCACCTTCTGCTTTGCCCGCTCCGAGGTGTATGGCGGTGCGTGAAAATAGACCGCCTCCAGCAAAACGCCTCTTTTTGCGATCATATACCCTGCCACCGGAGAATCGATCCCGCCGGAGAGCAGCAGCATGGCTTTGCCGCCGGTGCCGATGGGCATACCGCCCAGTCCCGGAATGGTCTCGGAATACAAAAATACGCTTTCGCGGATCTCCACGTTCAGCTCGATCTGCGGATCGTGCACATCCACGGTCAGATTCGGACAGGCATCCAGGATCCTGCCTCCGAGCTCCATGCAGATCTCAGGCGACTCCATAGGATAGTCCTTCTGGGCTCTTCTGGCAAAGACCTTAAAGGTGTATTCTCCCTCGCCGTAGGTTTCCTTCATATAGGCAACAGCCCGCTCTGCCAGCACTTCAAAGTCCTTATCCTCAATGGATACCACCGGACAAAAGCCGGAAATCCCGAACACCTTTTTCAGGGCACTTCTGACTTCCTCATCCGTATCCTTGTCATAGCCGCTCTCCTCGGCATCCACATAGATCCGTCCCTGGGCTCTTCTGACTTCAAAGGTATGCTCCACCTTTTTCAGCGCATGCCGGATCTGCTTGACCAGAGCATCCTCAAATACATATCTGTTTTTTCCCTTGACGCCGATCTCCGCGTACTTGATCAAATAGATGGTTTTCATAGTTCCTCCGCTATTTCTGTCCTTTGTGTTTATCGTCTTTGGAATCTGCGCAGCATGGGCAAAAGTGCAGCCAGCTCTTCCAGCGTCCGATCCAGCTCCTGTTTTGTGGTATGGACGCTGAAGGAAAACCGAAGCGCCGATTCCGTCCGCTCCGCCAAAAGCCCCATGGCCTGCAGTGTTCCGCTTTTTGTCTTCTTATGGGAAGAGCAGGCAGATCCCGAGGATACGTAGATCCCTTTCTCCTCCAGTGCATGTAAGAGCACCTCGCTGCGGATCCCCAAAAAGGATGCATTCACGATATGGGGGGCATCGACCCTGTCCTCTTTTTTCGTATCACCGTCTGCTATCGGACCGTTTAGGATGACATCGGGAAGCTTTAACAGCTCTGTGGCAAAACCGTCCTTGAGCGCATACAACCTGTCCGTATCCTCCTCAAGATTCGCATATGCAAGCTCCGCTGCCTTTGCAAGCCCTGCGATCCCCGGAACGTTTTCGGTGCCGGAGCGCATGTTTTTCTGCTGCCCGCCGCCATAGATCATGGGACGGAGCCTGCTCCTTTCCGAAGCATATAAAAGCCCGATCCCCTTCGGTCCGTGAAGCTTGTGTCCGCTAACCGACAATAGATCGATCCCCAGCCTTTCCGGATACAGCCAAAGCTTTCCGAAGCCCTGCACCGCATCCACATGCAGCAGTGTCCGGGGCGCATTTTGCTTTAGGATCTCATGGATCTGCCGAATGGGCTGGATACTGCCCACTTCATTGTTGACCATCATAACCGATACCAGTGCAGCTTCCGTTTCAAGGGCCTCCTGCAGTGCATCCAAACGGACGATCCCACGCTCATCCACCGGAAGATACACGACCTCATACTCCTGCTTTTCCAGCTCCTTCATGGGCTCTAAGATGGCAGGATGCTCGATCTGCGTGGTGATCAGTCTTCTGCAGCCTCTTTTGCAAAGTCCGGCCGCATGAAAAACAGCCCAGTTATCCGACTCCGTACCGCCGGAGGTATAATAGATGGTTTTCTCTTCCACCTTCATAACAGAGGCCAGGCTTTTTGTGGCCTTCCGCAGATAGTCTTCCGCTTCGATCCCTTTCTGATGCAGACTCGACGGGTTGCCAAAGCCATCCAGCATGACATTTTTTACCAGCTCTGCCACCTGTTCATCCGGCCTGGTTGTGGCACTGTTATCCAAATAGATCTCTTTCATCAGGGTTCCTCTTTTGCCTCCAATTCATACATCAGGATGGACAGCATGGTCATGCCTGCCGTCTCCGTTCTAAGGATCCGTCTTCCCAGGGTGACCTTTTTCAAGCCAAGTTCCATTGCCTTTTCCACTTCCTCCTCGGCAAATCCGCCCTCCGGGCCGATCATGACCGCTATGCTCTGCCCCAGTCTGATCCCTCTGATCAGCTCTCTTGTATAGGAGATATCCTCTGCCATCTCGTAGGGCAGCAGCGGTACATCATGCGTTGCCGCATCCGCGGCGGCCTCGGCAAAGGTCATCACCGCTTCCACCTCGGGGATCACTGCGCGCTTACTTTGCTTTGCCGCAGCCTCGGCTATGGCCTGCCAGCGCTGCTGCTTTGCACGGGCTTTTTTGTCATCCAGCTTTACCACGCAGCGCTTCATCGCTACGGGAACGATCCTGGATGCGCCAAGCTCCACCGCCTTTTGGATGACGACCTCCATCTTATCTGCCTTGGGAAGTCCCTGGTACAGGGTAATTTCGCAGGGCAGCTCCACGCCCTCTTCCTTGATAAAAAACAGCTCGCAGATGACTGCATCCTCGGTAAACTCTTTGATCCCGCACCGGTATTCCTTTTGGTCGATCCCGTTACTGACAGCCAGCTCTTCTCCGACCTTCATGCGGAGCACCTGTCTGATATGATTGACGTCACTTCCCGTGATCACGATCCGATTCCCCTCGATCTGCGAGGGCTCTACAAAGAAACGGTACATCTTACTCTCCCGACTGTTTTCTACAGCGGCTTTCTTGCCACCACGCATCTCCACTCGCCGAGGCTGCGCACGGATACTACCTCCAGCCCGGCCTGCTCACACGCCTGTGAAACGCTCTCTTCCTTGCCCTCCAGAATACCGGAGGTGATATAGATCCCGCCCTTCTTCATGCAGTCTGCGGCCACCGGTGTCAGCGGACACAGTACCTGCGCCAAAATATTGGCCACCACGATATCAAAGCCTTCCCCGTTTTCGGAGTCCGCCATGGCCTGCTTCCGGATCTCTTCTTCATTTATGATATTCCCGATCATCAAAGAAAACCGCTCCCGGGACAGATCATTCATCTTAAGATTTTCAAACACTGCTTCCTTTGCACAGATATCCAGATCCGTGCCCACGATCCTTTGCGCGCCCTGTAAAAGTGCCACGATCCCCAGGATCCCGCTTCCGGTTCCCACATCCAAAAGGGTGGTGGTATCAGTGACATATTCCTTCAGCGCCCTGATGCAAAGCTGCGTTGTCTCATGCATACCGGTTCCGAAGGCGCTGCCCGGATCGATCCGAAGGAGCTTTTGATCGCTTCCTATGATACAGGTATCGCCATCCATCTTCCAGGAAGGCTCCACCTTTGTCGCCCGGTCCACTGCCTGATCCGCTGCCGGCTCCTGTGTTCTCTTTACCGCGATCCAGGAGGGCACGATCAAAAGATCATCAATGGCAAAGGGCTGAAAAAAGGTTTTCCAGTTATTGGCCCAGTCGGTATCCTCCGTTTCGGAAACCTCTATGGTGCCTTCTCCGATGTCCATATATTCGCTGATCTCGGAGAGCTTTTGCTTCATCTGTGCGATCAGTCCGTCCAGATCCGATACCACGTTTTCTCCCGTGACATAGCTGTAGGAATTATCCACGCCATCGGCAAGTCCGCTGACCGCGGGCTTTTCTTTCGCGTCCTGCTCCTTTTGCCCCTCTCCTGCCACCTCCACAAAGAAATGCAGAAGGGCCCTGCCGTCATCCTCTCCGAAATCCGGCAGAATATCGACGAACATCTGCTCCTTCTCCCAGCTGGTCAGCGGTACATGATCCTCGATCTGTGCACCCCAGAGTCCCAGCTCGTACATGTCGCTGATGATGATATCCTCAGCCTCGGTCGTCGTTTTGATCGTCAGTCTCGTCCACTTCATCTTCTATCCTTTCCAAAGGCGCATGCCCACAAAGTCCAATGACCATTCTACAACAAAACCCTGCCCGCTTCAAGGCAATCAGCGACATGGCGCCGCTGCCGGGGCCCTGATCCATCAGATGTTTCCGCAGAGAAAATCCTTCGCAAGGCCCGCCAGCTCCCGCAGCATATTATGGGGCAGAAAGGACGGCCTCGAAGGCGACGAGAGCATCGCCAGATTCCCATAGCCATGCTTTTTTGCAAGCCGCATCGCACGAAAGACATGAAAATTGTTGGTTACGATCACGACCTTATCTTTACTCTGTGAAAAGAAGTGGCTTGAAAAATCGATGTTCTGCGCGGTATTGGCTGACTGATCCTCCACCAGAATGCGCCCGCTATCCAAGCCCTGCTGCACAAGATACGCTTTCATCACCGCAGCCTCCGGGCTTTTTTCATTGAACCCCTTTCCACCCGAAACGATACAGACCGTCTGCGGATGTGCATTCAGATACTCTGCTGCCGTATCCAACCGGTACCGAAGCACGGCGCTTGGTCCGCTTTCATATACCTGTGCGCCGAGCACGATCAGATAATCGGCATCCCTGCTCCATACAGCATCCGGCGTATCATGAAAGTGGGCCAGGATCATACCTTCTCCTGCCACGGCCGCAAGAAGCAGCAAACAAAATAAAAGGGAAGCCGCCCACCTGAGCTTCCCCGGGATCTTCTTTAGGATCCCTGTTTTTGTCAGCGCCGCTGCCAGGATCACAAGGATTCCGGCAGCCGGCCAGACCATATAAAACCAGGTTCCGGCTCCTCCCATCCTGATATGCATTCCGTACAGGATCAGAAGGATGCCAAGCACATAACCGATCACTCTTTTCACCAAACTCACATATCCTTTTCTGTGTTGGGATTATTTTTTCAGCATAAACCTTCTGGCAATGTTGATCCCGACCTTGAAGGGCAGCGGACGAAGTGCCTTATCTGCCTTCTTTAATTCTTCCCGGATCGCAAGATGCTGCGGGCAGTGTTTCTCACACTTGCCGCACTGGATACACTGGGCAGCAAATGCCGGATCCTTCCGGATGCCAACATTCTGCGCATAATTGAATCTCGCGGACATTTTCTTTTCCGTGAACATCTCATTGTAGTAATAGAAGGTTCCCGGGATATCCACGCCCTTCGGACAGGGCATACAATATCCGCATCCGGTACAGCCCACCTTCACCCTTTCCTTGATGGCGCTCTTGATCCCTTCGATCAGGTCAAAATCCTCTTTCGTAAACTCGCCGACCTGTGCCTCACTTGCAACCCTGCAGTTTTCCTCCACCATAGCCACGGAGTTCATTCCCGACAGCACGCAGGTCACCTCCGGCTGATTCCAGAGCCATCTGAATGCCAGCTCCGCAGCGGTCCGTTTTTTCGGATCCTGTGCGATCAGATCCTTTGCCTTATCCGGTAGCATATCGACAAGCTTTCCGCCCCGAAGCGGCTCCATGATGATCACCGGGATCCCCTTGACTGCGGCCGCCTTCAGCCCATCCACGCCGGCCTGGGAAACCTCATCCAGATAGTTGTACTGGATCTGACAGAAATCCCAGTCATAGGCATTTAAGATCTGCAAAAACATATCGGTGTTCCCGTGGAAGGAAAAGCCGATGTTCCTGATCTCACCGCTTTCTTTCTTTTTGACGATCCATTCCTCTACACCGTTCTT
Organism: Lachnospiraceae bacterium; assembly: GCA_024695605.1. GTDB lineage: Bacteria > Bacillota > Clostridia > Lachnospirales > Lachnospiraceae > RGIG7926. The sequence goes on from JAILHW010000127.1 coordinate 26,530, forward strand.
TTTCAGGTTCTCCCAGGCTTCCAGATCGGTGAGCATATGCATCAGATAGTAATCGATATAATCGGTACGAAGTCTCTTTTTCTGTTCGTCAAAATAGCGGTCCAGCGCACTGTTGTTATTTACAAGGTACTGCGGGAGCTTGGTCGCGATCTTGATCTTGTCACGGATCCCGTTTCTCTCAAAGATCTCGCCGACAGCCACTTCGCTTCCGGTATAAATGTAAGCGGTATCGTAGTAATTCACGCCCGCTTTGTAGGCGGCCATGATCTCCTGTTCCGCCTTGTCGATATCAATGCTGTTCCCCTTCTTGGTAAACCGCATACATCCGAATCCCAGAATCGAAATCTGCTCCTTTTTTCTGTCATTGCGATAATTCATAGACCCCTCTCCTTTTGCTTTTGCTGTAAAAATACGATAAAACCGCACTTCGTTCTTTGATAATAGATTTTAACACGCTTCGCGCCCCCTCACAAGGGTTTCGTACGCTGCCCCTCTCTTTCTGAGGATCCGCATCATCCTTACGGAAAAAGAAGCAGACCGAGGCCTGCTTCTTTTGCTGTTTCATAGACTGTCAGTTTCCAAAAAAGCCCTTCTTCTTTTTCTTTTTGTCCCCTTTGTCTCCGCCGGCTTTATTCTCGGTGTATTCCTCGACCGCCTTCAGGGAATTGCCTGTCAGCTCGTCGAACCGCCGCAGCAGATCCTTGGCTTCCGCAGGCAGCTTTTCAGGTACCTGCAATACCAGCGTCACGTAGTGATCGCCTCTCTGTCCGCCGTGAAGGGACGGAACGCCCTTGCCCTTTAAGCGGATCCTGGTATCGGTCTGGGTTCCTGCTTTGACTGTATAAGCCACCTTGCCGTCCACGGTATCGATCATGATCTCTCCGCCGAGCGCCGCAACCGCAAAGGATACGGGTACGGTGGAATAAATATGAACGTCCTGTCTCTGGAAGATCGGGTGTCTTTGCACGATCACCTCTACCAGCAGATCGCCTCTGGGACCGCCTGCCGTTCCCGGCTCGCCCTTTTCCCGGATCCGGATGCTCTGGCCCGAATCAATACCTGCAGGGATGGATACCTGGATCTTCTTTCTGCTTCCGATATAGCCGGTGCCGGAGCACTGGGGACATTTTTCCTTGATCATCTGGCCGGTGCCCTGGCAGTCAGGACAGGTCTGCACATTGCGGACCATACCGAAAAAGGACTGCTGGGTAAATACCACCTGGCCCTTGCCGCCGCACTTGGTACACTGGATCTTGCTGGTACCGGGCTTTGCACCGCTGCCGCCGCAGGTCGGACAGGGATCCTTTAGGTTCAGCTCCAGCTCCTTTTCGCAGCCGAATACCGCTTCCTCAAAGGTGATCCGCACGCTGGTACGTACGTTGGCGCCCTTCATGGGACCGCCCCCGCTTCTGCGGCTCCGCCCGCCCCCTCCGAAGAGATCGCCGAAGATATCGCCGAAGATATCCGTAAAATCCATGCTGCCGAAATCGAAGCCGCTGTAGGCTCCGCCGCTTCCCTGCTCAAATGCCGCATGGCCGAACTGGTCATACTGTCTTCTCTTATCGGGATCCGACAGGACCGCATAGGCTTCCGAAGCTTCCTTGAATTTCTTCTCCGCTTCCGCATCTCCGGGGTTCATATCCGGATGATACTTTTTCGCAAGCTGTCTGTATGCTTTTTTGATCGTCGCTTCATCCGCGCTTTTTTCTACTCCCAGGACCTCATAGTAGTCCCGTTTCTGTTCTGCCATGTGCTTACCTCTTTACGTCTTTTTTATACTTCTCTGTAGTCGCCGTCCACTACATCACCGCTCATAGGGCCGTCATCGTTGCCGGTGCTCTGTGTGCCTGCGCCCTGTGCTCCCGCAAAGGAGCCCATGTCCGGACCTGCGCCGCCCTGCGCGCCTGCTGCCTGCTGTGCCTGTTCATACATCTTGGTGAACAGTGCCTGTGCGCTGGTCGTAAGCTTCTCCTGTTTTGCCTTCATCTCGCTGATCTGATCAGCGGAAAGCTCCTGATCCTTGGTGCTCTCAAGGAAGGACTTCAGATCGTTCAGATCTGCTTCTACAGGGCTCTTCTCTGCATCGGAGAGCTTATCGCCCACTTCTTTGAGTGCCTTCTCGGTCTGGAATACAAATGCATCCGCATCATTTCTGGCATCGATGCCTTCCTTACGGGCCTTATCCTGTGCCTCATACTCGGCAGCTTCCTTGATGGCCTTATCGATATCCTCATCGGACATATTGGAGCCTGCAGTAATGGTGATGTGCTGCTCTTTGCCGGTACCCAGATCCTTGGCGGATACGTTTACAATACCGTTGGCATCGATATCGAAGGTCACCTCGATCTGCGGGATGCCTCTCGGTGCCGGAGCGATGCCATCCAGACGGAACTGTCCCAAGGATTTGTTGTCTCTTGCAAACTGTCTCTCACCCTGTACCACGTTGATATCTACAGCGCTCTGGTTGTCTGCTGCCGTAGAGAAGATCTGGCTCTTCTTGGTCGGGATGGTGGTATTTCTCTCGATCAGTCTGGTTGCTACGCCGCCCATGGTCTCAATGGAAAGGGACAGAGGCGTTACATCCAGAAGCAGAATATCGTTGGTACCTGCTTCACCGGAAAGCTTACCGCCCTGTACGCCAGCGCCGAGGGCTACGCACTCATCCGGGTTCAGGCTCTTGGAAGGCTCCTTGCCGGTCAGCTGTTTTACCTTCTCCTGTACGGCAGGGATACGGGTAGATCCGCCTACCAGAAGCACCTGTCCGAGATCTGCATTGGTCAGACCTGCATCCTTCATGGCGTTCTGTACCGGAATGGCAGTTCTCTCTACCAGATCGGAGGTCAGCTCATCAAATTTTGCTCTGGTCAGATTCATATCGAAATGAAGCGGACCGCTTGCATTCATGCTGATGAAAGGCAGATTGATGTTCGTGGTGGTTGCGGAGGAAAGCTCCTTCTTTGCTTTCTCGGCTGCCTCCTTCAATCTCTGCAGCGCCATCTTGTCCTGAGACAGATCCACACCGTTGGTGTTCTTAAACTCATTTACCATCCAGTCGATGATCTTCTGGTCGAAGTCATCACCGCCAAGGTGGGTATCACCGTTGGTTGCCAGAACCTCAATTACGCCATCGCCGATCTCGATGATGGATACATCAAAGGTACCGCCGCCGAGGTCGTATACCATGATCTTCTGCTCTTTTTCATTGTCCAGTCCGTATGCCAGGGCTGCTGCCGTAGGCTCGTTGATGATACGCTCTACCTCAAGTCCTGCGATCTTGCCTGCATCCTTGGTAGCCTGACGCTGTGCGTCATTGAAGTATGCGGGTACGGTGATCACGGCCTGGGTTACCTTCTCACCCAGATAGCTTTCTGCGTCTGCTTTCAGCTTCTGCAGGATCATAGCGGAGATCTGCTGGGGAGAGTATTTCTTGCCGTCAATGGTGCGGCCTCTGTCGGTACCCATATCACGCTTGATGGAAGCGATGGTGTTATCCGCATTGGTAACTGCCTGACGTTTTGCAGGCTCTCCTACCAGTCTCTCACCGTTCTTTGTGAATGCCACTACGGAAGGTGTGGTTCTTGCGCCTTCTGTATTGGCGATGACTGCGGGCTTTCCGCCCTCCATAACTGCTACGCAGCTGTTGGTTGTTCCAAGGTCGATTCCGATTATCTTGCTCATAACTAAGTCCTCCTCTTAAGTTCCGGTGCGCTTTGCATCCGGTGTCTGTTCTGTTTTTGTGTCTGTATGTTCAGCTCACTAAGTGAGCACTTCATGATTGGAAAACGTCTCAGGGCACTACGCCTACCATACTGTGCCGAAGCACCGCATCCCGGTACAGGTACCCCTTTTGCATCTCTGTTGCCACAAATCCGCTTTCATACTCCTCGCTCTCCACCTGCATCACTGCATTGTGAAGGTTGGGATCAAACTCCTTTCCCACCGCTTCGATGGGGGTAACGCCCAGCTTTTCCAGCTCTGTCAGAAGCTGCTTGTAGATCATGTTCATGCCTTCCGCAAAAGCGCTCTGGGCTTCGCTTTCGGGAACTGTTGCCAGGCCCCGCTCAAAATTGTCGATCACCGGCAGGATCTTTTCCAGAACATTTCTGGCACCCATATCATACATCTGGGTCTTTTCCTTTTCGGTACGGTTGCGGAAGTTTTCAAATTCCGCCAGCTGGCGTTTTACCTTGTCCTGGAGCTCTTCGATCAGCTCCTTGTTTTTATCCGCCTTCTCCTTTTTCTTAAAGAGGCCTTTCTTTTCCTTTCCCTCGCCTTCGCTCTTTGCTTCTGCTTCCTTGGAATCCTCTGTCTCCTCTGCGGGTTCTTCCTCAGCGGGTTCCTCTTCTTCAGGCTCGGCGTCAGCTGCCTTCTCTTCGGCTTTCACCTCTTCCGGCTCTCCGGTTTCTTCCTGCTCCTTTTGTCTGGCTGCCTCATTTTCCTGCTTCGCATTTTCGACAGCTTCCTTGATAATGTCTTCCCTTGTCACGTCCTCCATGATGGGCTTCCTCCTTGCTACTTATATACCGAATTCAATTGGTTCATAATACTCTTCATCGTATCCACGACCTTTTCGTAATCCATACGCTTCGGACCGATGATACCGATGGTGCCTTTCATCCCCTCTCCAAGATCGTAGGTGGCGGTCACCACGCTGCAATCCTTCATGGAAGAGACCGGTGATTCGCTTCCGATATACACCTGAATGCCGTTTTGCGTCTCCCCCTCCAGACTCTGTCGGACAAATGAGTGCAGGGAATTCTTTTCCTCAAAGGCACTGATGATCTCGCTGGCGTTTTCATTGTCTGCCAGCTCCGGATAACGGAAGATGTTCTTGGCTCCCGAGGTGTAGATCTCCAGATCCTCATCCTGTCCGATGGTCTCGGCCACCGCATCCAGCACCTCGCTGACGATCTCTTCATGTGCTCCCGCCTGGGCTTTGATGTTGGCGATCATCCCCAGATTGATCTGACTCAGGGACAGGCCGTTCAGTGATGTATTGAGCAAAATGTTCAGCTTCAGAAGCGTCTCATCATCAATGGGGCTGCTGATGGAGATCATGTTGTTGCGGATCAGATTCCCTTCTGCTACCACAACGGCCACCAGGTGCTCCTCATCCACTCTGGAAAGCTGTACGAATTTTACCTTGTTGCCTCTGACAACGGGAGCGGATACCATGGCGGCGTAGTTGGTGTCATTTGCCAAAAGCCTTGCCGTCTGCTTCAGGAGCTGATCCATCTTCTCTTCCTTTTGCAGAAGCTGTTCCCGGATCTCCTGAACCTCCTTCTCCTTCTCAGCCATCATCTGGTCCACATAGAGCCTGTAGCCCTTATCGGAAGGGATCCGGCCGGCGGAGGTATGCGGCTGCAGAATGTATCCCAGCTCCTCCAGATCAGCCATCTCATTGCGGATGGTTGCCGAACTCAGATTCAAGTCAGTGTATTTGGAAATGGTACGGCTTCCGACCGGCTCCCCGGTCTCAAGATAGTTTCTTACAATGGCCCGCAGGATCTTCAGTTTTCTTTCATCCAGTTCCACCTGACTCACTTCCCTTCCGGTTATTAGCACTCATTCGTTTCGAGTGCTAATATCTTCTTTACCTAAGATAGCACCCTATGTGATGGTTGTCAACTGTTTTCGGACAAAAAAATCGGACACCCTTTCGGATGTCCGATCCATTTCGTCTTATGACTTCAGATTAAAGACTTACGTTGTAGGTTACATCGTAGTTCTCATTGGCTACGAAGTAAACGGTGTTGTCTTCCGGCTTAACGTACAGCTTGATATCCTCAAGTTTGCCCTTCATGCCGCTCTCTTTCCAGAATGCTTTTGCCTTTGCAATGAAATCATCCTGGGTGAAGTTCTGTCCGTTGAACTCGTAGTTAACGGAAACCTTGGCTGCCTTAGCTGCAGTCTTCTTAGCTGCGGGCTTAGCTGCTGCTTTCTTAGCTGCAGGCTTAGCTGCTGCCTTCTTAGCTGCGGGCTTAGCTGCTGCTTTCTTTGCTGCGGGCTTAGCTGCCTCTTTCTTAGCTGCAGGCTTAGCTGCCTCTTTCTTTGCTGCGGGCTTAGCTGCTGCTTTCTTTGCTGCAGGCTTAGCTGCTGCTTTCTTTGCTGCAGGCTTCTTAGCTGCTGCCTTCTTAACCTCAGCCTTGGGAGCCTCAGCAGGCTTTACTTCCTCTGCCTTAACAGGAGCCTTAGCTGCAACTGCCTTAGCAGCAGGGGTAACAGCTGCTACCACTTTCTTCTCTTCTGCCATGATGTTACTCCTTTCACACATGAAAAAAATTATTTCACTAACCTTTAGTTAACAATCTTATCATTAGCAACTATAGCGCAAAATCCATAAACTGTCAAATTTTTCGCACAAAATAACAGATTCGGAAAACATTTTCTACATTTTGAACAAAAGCATTTATTTTTTCATGAAGAAATACAAAAAAAGTAACAACCCCAAAGCGATACGATAAATTCCGAAGGGAATAAAGTTGTGCTTTTTGATATATTCCAGCAAAAATTTAATCACAAATATAGACACAATGTACGCAACAATGCATCCCACCAGAAGGATCACAGCCTCCTGCGGAGTAAATGCAAAGCCTGCGGAAACAAATTTCAAAACCTTCAATGCACTTGCTCCGAACATCACCGGGATCGCAAGGTAAAAGGTAAACTCCGCGGCAACCGATCTGGATACACCGATCAAAAGTGCTCCAAGGATCGTCGCGCCCGATCTGGAGGTGCCGGGAAATACCGCGGCCAACAGCTGGAATACGCCGATCAAAATCACCGTCAGATAATCCAGTCTTGCCATCTTTCTGACTCTCGGTTTCTTTCCCGCATTTCGCATTTCGATCACAATGAACAGAATACCGAATACGATCAACGCGCCTGCTACGCAGGGAAAGTTGTACAGATGCGCATCGATCCAGTCATCAAACAAAAGTCCCACAATGGCTGCCGGAATGCAGGCGATCAGGATCTTTACCCAGAGCATTACGATATTGCCTTTCAGATAAATACCGCCGCCCTTTCTGCGCACCCGGTCCTCGTCGTCATAGTCATCGTAATCGTCGTAATCGTCATCCTCGTCATCGTCCCCGCTGACCTGCCGGATCCCGAAGGGCCAGAGCTTTTCCCAGAACAGGACCACAACCGCCAGGATCGCGCCCAGCTGGATCACGACCAGAAACAGATTCCAAAACTCCTCCCGGACATTCAGCTTGACAAATTCATCTAATATGATCATATGTCCGGTGCTGCTGATGGGAAGCCATTCCGTCACGCCTTCCACAACGCCGAACAGGATTGCCTTTAAGATCTCCAAAAAAGTTTGCATATGCTAACTCCTCTTTTCCTACTTTGCAAGATACGCCATCAGATCATCATAGCAGTCGGCTGCCTCCTGATAGCCCTGATCATAAAGGGCCTGCAGCTTTTTCTTATCCTTCTCCACCCGGTCCACCTCGGATTTGTAGGTGGGACGGATCAGAAACAGATTTCCCTTTGCATGCTCCCTCTCCAGGTAAGCGACAACCTTGTTGTAGCGGGTGTGCCGAAGCTGCAGATCCCGTACGATCCTGGGGTACTTTCGGTAGCGAAGCTTCACTGCCGGCATCATCGCAAAGGGCTTTCTCTGGTATCCGATCTCCTTTGTCATCACCACCACATGCTTTTGATTCCCGTCATCGATGGAGCGTTTGATGGGAATGCTGTCTGCAATCCCGCCGTCCAGATAAGGTTTTCCGTTCAGCATCACGTTGCGGGAAACCAGCGGCATGGAAGCGGATGCCCTGATGACATCCATACTTTCCTTCAGATCATTGATCTTAATATACTCCGCCTTTCCGGTTTCCAGATTGGTGACCACTGCATAGGCATTGCCCTCATAGGCCGCCGCCGTATCAAAATCAAAGGGATTGAGTACATAGGGGATATCCGTATAGGCCATCTTCACATTGAACAGATCCCCTGTCTTTAGCAGCGGCCGGATGCCGCAGTAGTTTGGATCATCCATATAATCCAGCGTAACTGCCAGGGCCCGTCCCCGCTGCCGCGAGATATAGCTGCACAGGTTGCAGGCTCCCATGGACACCCCGTAGCAGTTTTGAAACCACATACCTTTGTCTATGAAGAAATCCAGCACCCCCGCGGTGTAGACTCCCTTCATTCCGCCGCCTTCAAGCACGAGTCCGGCATTGATCATATCAGCCATTTTTCTCACCTCTGTTTTTTAAAAGTAATTCGCAGCTAACTTTTCAAACTGCGGGATGGAACGCTTTACGGTATCGTTGGACACGCAGTAAGCGATCCTAAAGAACCCTTCCACGCCGAAGGAATTGCTCGGTACCAGAACCAGTTGATACTCCAGCGCCTTTTGGCAGAATTCCACTGCATCGGGAATGGGACTCTTGGGGAACATATAAAAGGTGCCGCCGGGCTTTACAATGGAAAAGCCCATCCGTGTCAGCTCCGTATAAAGCAGCTCGCTGTTTTTTTCATAAACCGAAAGATCTGCAGTCTCTCCCAAAACCTTCGCCACCGTCAGCTGGATCAGGGAGGCCGGGCAGTTATGTCCGATCCCGCGGGAGATCTGGGTGCACATATGGATAATGGTCTCGGCATCCTTGCAGGCCGGATTGACCGCTACATAGCCGATACGCTCTCCCGGAAGAGAGATGGATTTGCTGAAGGAATAGCACATCAGCGTATTCTCATAATAGGAAGAAATGCAGGGTGCATCCACGCCGGAGAATACGATCTCCCGGTAAGGCTCATCAGAGATCAGGTAGATCTCATGGCCGAATTTCTTTTGCGCATCATGCAGAAGATCTGCCAGCTTTTGAATGGTCTGCGTGGAATATACGATACCGGAGGGATTATTGGGCGAGTTGATCAGGATGGCCGCCGTCTTTTCGCTGAGCATCTGCTCAAAGGCGTCAAAGTTGATCTGAAAGCTCTCCGTATCCGCAGGTACCACCTTCAGGATCGCTCCTGTAGCGTGCACGTAAGGGCCATACTCCGGAAAGTAAGGTGCGAAGGTAATGATCTCCTCCCCCGGGCAGACCACTGCGCGAAAGGCATGGGCCAGGGCGCCTGCCGCTCCGGATGCCATAAAGACATGCTCTGCGCGGTAGGGAATGTCATAGGTCTTTGCCAGATATGCTGCCACACTTTCGCGGACAGAATAGATTCCGTGTCCCTCGCTGTAGCCGTGCAGCGCCAGCGGCTGCGTGTTCCGGATCAGATCGATCATGGTCTCATTGACTACCGCAGGTGCCGGAACCGAAGGGTTGCCGAGGCTGTAGTTGAAAATGTTCTCGTGTCCGATCTTTTCTCCCATGGCATACGCTGCCGCGTTCATCTCACGGATCACTGATTTTTGTCCCAACATACTTTTGAAATGTTCAGATATCATAGTCGCTCTCCTTTATGCCCCTTTGGGTATTTATATCTTTTAGGTAATTTCTACCCATTCTTTGTTTGTTACTGCTGCCTCTCCAGGTATCCCCGGATGTCCTGTGCCAGTTGTTTTGTTCTAACATATACACCCGCATCCGTCAAGTGGGCGTGGGTATCATAAAAATAGGAAGTATCATAACGGTACGCCGTAAAATCCGAGATCACCTCTGCATCCAGCGCCTGCCAAAGCTCCTCTTCCATCTGCTTATAATCCTCTGCCGAAGGTACCTCTTCCCAAAGCGGGATGGGATAGGCGGCGATCACCATCTGTGCGCCCTTGCCGCGCAGCTTTTGACAGATGTCATTTAGCCTCTTTGCACTTTCCGCATTGATATGATTGACGGTGGCCGGCGTAAAATCAATTCCTTCCTCGGATACCGGCCTGGGATAGTAGTTATCCCCCCGCTCGTTAAAGGCGCTTCTTCGGTAGCTGTTCGTAAGCTCCCCGTTTCCGGTCCCCGAGCGCCAGAAGGTCAGGCACTTTCCCAGATAGGTGGGATAGGCCCTGATCATATCAGGCCAGTCCTTTGCGCGGATCAGCGGATAGAGCTCAAAGTGATCCTCAATGGTGATCCATGCAAGCTCCGGGTTTTTGATGGCATCCGCATCATCATAATTGGTTTCGGAAAACACATACAGATCTCCGGGATGCACATCCAGAAGCGCTGCCCGTTCGTTAAAGCAGTTGCCTGTTCCGCCGTGCAGCCCCATATTGATCACGGGCCGTCCCAGCTCCTGCTCCAAAAGCTCCGAATTGATCCCGAAGGCCAGATTGGAATTGCCGATCAGCACGATCCGCTCCCCCGGCGTCTCCTTGAGCCTTTTCACCTTATCCACCATTGCTGCCTGATAGTTGCCTTCATACTGCGGCATTACCAGACCAAAGCAAAAGAGAAACAGGATCATAAGCATCCCTATGCAGTTGCAGATAAAAAGCAGGATCTCTTTTCGTTTCTGCAAATCCTTCATCCTCCGCTTCTGTCAGAACTGGAAGTAGATAAATTCCGTCTGCGTATAATCATGTCCGTAGATCCCAAAGAGCAGGATCCAGAGCAAAAGTCCCAGATATACACACCAGCGCACCACCTTGGGCTTTGCCAGCACAAAGGCCTTCATATCCCTGCCCGGCTTTTCATACAGATCCACCAAAAGAAGCAGCAGGATCGCTCCCACAAAGAAAACAAGCGCCACCGGATCCAGATTCCCCAAAGCTGCCAGATGCCTAAAGGAGGATGCGATCTGCCCAAGTCCGGGATTGGCCTTGGACTGGCGCAGGATCCCGACCACCTGAGACATGGTCTCTGAACGGAAGATCAAAAAGCCGAAGGTGATCAGAAGATAGGTAAAGATCCCTCTGGCGATGGCCCACAGCATTTCGCCGATCTGCCCGCCCTTTTTTGTTTCGGTTTCCTGATCCGCAGTCTCAGCTTTTTTACCGGCGTCCTTTTTTCTGACACCGATACCCAAAAGCTCCTCGATCACCATGTAGGCCCCGTGCAGCGCACCCCAGATCACATAGTTCCAGCGGGCACCGTGCCACAGACCACTGACCAGAAAGATCACCATGGTATTTAAAAGCTTTCGCGCCCTGCCCTTTCTGTTGCCGCCCAGGGGAATGTAGAGATAGTCCCGAAACCAGCCCGTCAGAGAGATATGCCATCTGCTCCAGTGTCCGTGAATGCTGGTCGTCAAAAAAGGCTGCCGGAAGTTATCCATCAGCCGAAAGCCCAGAACCCCTGCGCTTCCGATGGCCAGATAGGAATAGCCCGCAAAATCACAATAGATCTGAATGCAGAACAGCGCCGTGGCCAGAAACAGCTCCACTCCGTTATAGGCCAGATACTCGCCATACACGGCGGTAATGATCAGCGACAGTCTGTCTGCGATCACCATCTTCATAAACAGACCCCAAAGCATCATCAAAAGCCCGCGTTTTACCCGGGTCACCTCAAAGGTGTGCGCCTCATAAAACTGCGGCAGAAGATTTCTGCTGCGTTCAATGGGTCCCGCTACAAGCTGGGGAAAGAAGGAAACAAAAAGTGCGTAGAAAAACAGATTTCTCTCCGCCCGGATCTTTCCGAAATAGACATCCAGGGAATATCCCAGTGCCTGAAAGATATAAAAGGAGATCCCCACCGGCAAAAGAATATCCGGGATCGTGACCGCTTTCTTTCCCAAAAGACCTAAGAGAAAATTCACGTTCTGTCCCAGAAATCCCAGATACTTAAACCAGGCAAGCGCCCCCAGATTCAAAAAAAGAGAGGCGAGCATAGCCGCCTTAGCCCCTTTTTGATTTCCCTTGGTTCTGCAGCTTTCCACGACCAGCGCCGACAGGTAGGTGACCAGGATCGATGCGGCCAGCAAAAGCCCGTAGGCCTTATTCCAGCTCATGTAGAAAAAGAAGCTGGCGGCCAAAAGCCAGTAGTTTTTCAGCTTCTTCGGAAGCAGAAAATAGACCACCGCCACGATCGGAAAGTACAGCAGATACTCAACCGAATTAAAGATCATACGACTTCACACTGCCTTACGAGAAGGCCCTTCTTTCAAACTCCTCTTTTTTCAGCGGCATGGCATACAAAAAGCCCTGGGCCATATCGCAGCCGCTCTGCGTCAGAAAATCTCTCTGCTCCACGGTCTCCACGCCCTCTGCCAATACCTTGATCCCAAGCTCTTTTGCCATACGGATCAGATTGCGGACCATGATGTTGCCTTTCTCTGTCTGCTCCCAGATAAAGCCCTGGTCCAGCTTGATCACATCCACATCCATCTTATGGAGCATGGTCAGGGAAGAATAGCCCGACCCGAAATCATCGATGGCCGTGGAAAAGCCCTTCTCCTGCAGCCGTGTCAGCACTGAGATCATGGTCTGATACTCTTCATAATCAACGGTCTCGGTCACCTCGATCTCGATCCACTTCGGATCCACCTGATACTCCTGCAATACCTTGCATACCTCATCTACGAAATCCGCCTCCCGCAGGTGCCAGCGGGACATATTGATGGAGATGACAAGGGGCGTCAGTCCCTTGGCGATCCATGTCGATATCATTTCACAGGTCTGGCGCAGCATTTCAAAATCCAGCCTGCAGATGGCACCGTCCTTTTCCAGCATCGGGACAAACCGTCCGGGCAGAAGAACCTCACCCTTTCGCTCCCATCTGGCCAGAGCCTCCGCGCCGCAGAGCCTGCCGTTGGAAAGATCCACCTTCGGCTGATAGTAGGCCCGAAACTGTCCCTCCTCCAGCGCCTTGTTAAAGTCCAGGGAAACCTTTTTCTCATACAATACTTCCTGGGACATCTCCTGGGAATAGTACACTCTCGTTCTGCCCTTGCCTTCTCTGCAGATCTGCTGGGCAACGGAAATATTGAGCATGACCTCTCCGGGATGGATCTGTGCTCTGTCGATCTCATAAATACCTACCCTTGCAGGCAGGGAAACGGTGCGGACACCGCTGTGTACCGCCACATCCACGGTCAGCGCATCCAGCCCGTCCAAAAACGTTTCCAGATTCTGTTTTTTCACCAGCGCCACATAGTTATCGCCGCCAAGCCTTGCCAGAACCTCACCGTTTTTCATCAGCGCCGCTGCCTTACCGGCATACTGGCACATGACCTCGTCGCCGCTCTGATAATTCACCAGCTTGTTGATATACTGGAAATTGCGGATATTGAAAAAGCAGGCTGCATAGTCCATGATCACGCCGCGCTCGATCAGCTCCGCCATCCGGCGAAGATACTCCGCAACATTGGGCAGTCCAGTTCCCTGATCGATCTCCATCGACATCCGGAGCATGGAAGAGATCCGTGCCCGTCCCATAAACAGATACAGCATCCGGGCGATCATGGCGATCCAGAAATCCTCTTCCTCGGAAATCGTGGCGTTGTCCTTTTTGTAAAACTCAATGATCAGCTCCCCGCCTTCCTCCGTGATAAACCGCTGCACATAAGGATGAAAGACATCCACGACCCCGCCGGAAAACAGCATCCTTCTTCCGCTCAGTCCGTTTGGATACAGCTTGTTAGCCGGACTGTCCAGTGTCAGTTCCACCTTTCCGATGCCAAGCTGCGGGCAGATCACCGCCAGCGCCTCAGATACCTGCTCCAGCATGACCTCGATCCTGGCCGGGACCTTACTCATCCGGTCTATAAAATTCAAAAAGCCCTGCTCTCTTTGGGAAAGCTGCTCAAAAAACATTCCCTTCTCCATATCAGTGTCCTTCCTTACCCTTGGAAAAAAGCGCTCGCTGCTCGTCTACATCCGAAAACGTTCCATCCGGCAAAAGTACCCGTCCATCCGTCACAACGATCCGGTTTCTGCCGTTTTCCTTACCTTCATACAGTGCATTGTCCGCTTCCTTGATCACTTCATCCAGACTCTTGTTCCAGATCCTGCCGTTGACACCAACGGACATGGTCACATTGAAGGGTTCAAACTCCTCATATTCAAATTTGTAGCTTCTGATCTGCCAGAGGATCTCATTGAGCGTCTGCAGGATATCATCCACATGCCCCGGGAATACCATCAGAAATTCCTCTCCGCCCCATCTGGCTACGATACCGTTTTCCTTCATGCCGTTTAGCAAAAATTCGGAAACCTTCTTTAACACGATATCGCCGCATTCGTGTCCGTAGGTATCGTTGACGCTTTTAAAGAAATCGATATCCCCGATACAGACAGTGATCTGGGTCTTCTTATCCCGTTGGCAAAGGTCCATCATCTTCGCCAGCTTTTCATTGCAGGCACGGCGGTTCAAAAGTCCGGTCAACGGATCGGTCGTGACCTTTTTCTCCAGGGCCATGCTGACCTCAACGGCATCCCGCCCCATGTCTCCGATCTCATCCTTTCTCTGGCTCACCGTGACCGGCAGCTGCATTTCAAAGCTGCCCTTGGCCAGAGCACTTAAGTATTTGCGGATCGCATGCAGGGCCGAAATGATATGAGAGCTTGCCGTGATACAAAACAGCAGAGTAAACAAAATTGCCACCGCCGAGATCACACCCGCCTTCATAATTGCCGTTTTCGTAATCTCATGCACCTCCGTAGCCGGCTTCCCAGCGAAGATCATCCCCACGACTCCGCCTCCGGGATTGAGGATCGGAATATAATATCCATAGTAGTTGCGTCCCGCGATCACCAGATCCTTGGTAAAGTATTTCCGGTTCCGCTGCAGCACCCAGTAATTTGTCCGCTCATCCTCCGTCGTTCCAACGATCCTGTTCCCGCTGTCATCCTCTATGGTCGTCAGCACTCTCGTATCCCCGTAGCAAAGGGTCATATCCAGATCATAGGACTTCTTCAGGGCGTCTATGATCTCATAATTGCCCGTCAGCAGCGCATCCCCCTTATAGAGTCTGTCCGCTCTCATCTCATAGCTGCCCGGAGCAATAAGGGAGTAGGTGTTATACAGGGAATTGGCTGCCACGTCCAGGGTCTCTGCCAGCTCGTTTTCAATGCTCGAATTCAGGATCCGGAGCATACTCAGGGTCAGAATCAGTCCCAGCACCAGAACGGGCCCTACGGACAGACCGATGATCACACTCTGGATGCTTCTCTTGCTTGCCAAGATCGTGTCACTCTGTTCTTTCGCTTTCCCGGCACTTTTTTCCTTCTTGTCGTCTTCTTTATCCTCCAGATCCGCCAGCTGCAGCTCGACGATCTCTATCTCTTCTGCCCCATCCTCTGCGGATCCGATCTCTTCTCTGTTTCTGCTTTCCGTTTTCTCTTCCTTCATACCCATACCTTCTGCAAAAAAGTCCCTCTTCCCATGACTTTCTCGGCTTATGTGTTCTACCTTTTACTTTACTATTTTTCATTAGAAAAAACAATCCGAAACTCAGAAAGTTTCTTCCCCGAAAGCGGCTTCGCCGGCGCCTGCTGAAAGAGCTCGGAAAGCATCCCCCGTATGCATTTGGGGTCCCGGACCAGCTCCTCCTTTTGCGACTTGGAAAGGCGCTTTAGCCTGTATTCATATTTGGCAGCTATGCGAAGATCCTCCACCTCAAAGGCCGCCTCTATACCGGTCACCGGATGCGACCTGGTGTATTTGGCACCCTGCCCTTCCTTTGCAAGATGCTCCGAAAGGCGTCTTGCAAGATCCGTCGTGATGCCCGTATAAAGGCTTTGGTCCTTGCACCGCAGGACATAGACATAAGCTTTGTTTTTGTTTTTTTCTTCTTTTGCTTGCATTTCTTACTATTATATGTTAATTTATGGATTCGTAACC
>JAILHW010000175.1 GCA_024695605.1 Lachnospiraceae bacterium
CGTGACCTCACGGCAGCAAATGGGATGATCGAAATAATCGATCTCATCGCAGTACATAAGAGGAATATAGCCGTCATTTAAAGCGATCTGCCGGAAAGGTGCATATACCGCAGCGCCGTCGATCTCTTTGTTTTTCAAAGAATTAAAAGCATCTGTACCGCTGTCGGCCGAAAGGATGGTAATGTCTTTTTCAAGATCAAATCCGGCTTCAAGCAGGGCGGTACGAAATTCTATATCATAGGTACTGTTGGCCTGCAGAACGATGGTCTTGCCCTTCAGGATTTCCAGGTTGTTGTGATACTCTTCTTCGCTGAGCCCCTCAACAAGATCGGGATCGATGACAAGGGCATGTCCGTCACTCATGACGCCTCCGAAAGAGGTGATATCATGGCCTTCCCCGAGAAATTTGATCAGGTTGGTAGCGTTGATGGGCGCCACATCCAGCTTGCCGGATTCCAAAGCAGCCAGCTCTTCTGTATTGTTGCTGTACTGGGTAAGGGTTACATTCAGACCTTCCTCGGCAAAAAAGCCCTCCTCATTTGCAATGAAGTACAGGATATGACCGGTTGCCGGAAGGTGTCCGATATTAAAGTCCACCAACTCCTTTGCCTGATCGCCGCTTTGCTCACCTGCTGTATCTTCATTGGTTGCAGTTGCTTCAGTTGTCGCCGCTGTGGAAGCCGTTTTTTCAGCGGAAGTTGTCGACCCGGTTGAGCCGCAGCCCGTCAGGGCAATGACAACGCCCAGGGCCAGTGATAAGAATTTTGTTCGTTTTTTCATAATGTTCTCCTTTATCTTTTTACGTCATTTTTTGATTCGTTTTCACAAGTAGGATTATAGGTGGAGACGGCTGCGAAATCCAATACAGGAAGGTTATTAGTTGTTAT
Source organism: Lachnospiraceae bacterium (assembly GCA_024695605.1). Lineage (GTDB taxonomy): Bacteria > Bacillota > Clostridia > Lachnospirales > Lachnospiraceae > RGIG7926. Next base: position 888 of record JAILHW010000175.1, read on the forward strand.
AGACGAAAGTTATAACCCAGAGGTTATCAAAAGGATGTTGCCGATGAGGATATTTCCGTTTTGGCATGGGTCTTCGAAAATTTTTCTTGACATAATACATTGCGCGAAATATAATATGACAAAAGATACATAGAAATATATCAAAGCAGAAAGGAAGCGAGGGGAAAAATGAACAATTTGATCGAGATCATCAAAGGCAGAAAAAGCATCCGGACATATGACGGAAACGCGCTCAGTGATGCGCACAGGCAGGATATAGAAGCTTTCATGAAGGATATTCCGAATCCTTTTGGCATTCCGGTAGAATTTGTGCTCCTGGATGCAAAGGAGCATGCGCTTTCCAGTCCTGTTCTTTGAGGAAGAATGGGGACAGCCGCTGAATCCTGATGATGCCATGGCAGAGGTCCTTGAAATGGTAAGGTGGGCGCCGTCAGCGGTCAATAAGCAGCCGTGGAGGATCGTGCATAGGGATGGCATGTATCATTTTTATGAGAAAAAGGACAGAGGCTATAACAGTGATGTTACCGGTGACCTTCAAAAGATCGATGTGGGGATCGCGCTGAGTCATTTCATCATGGGACTTGAGTATCAGGGAAAGAAGGCTGAAGTAAAGATACAGGATCCCGGGATTAAAATTCCCGCAGATGCGGAGTATATAGTAAGTGTCATGGAAACAGATACCTGAAGCTGGAAATGGCTTCGTAAAAGAGGAAGAGAACGATCAGGGCAGCTATCGGATAATCTGATAGCTGTTCTTTTTTGTATATAAATTGGTTCCCACAGCAGCAATATTTGGATAGGGTATATCCCTTTCCGGCTTTTTTTGGTAAAATCTAGATGAGTTTGGGGATGGAGGGCTTTTTCTACTAGAGGATCGCAGAAGTGGAAAAAAGCATGCTTAGCACCCTGAAAATATATGGAGGACGAAATGAATCTTGAGACATGGTTTTACGAAGTGGAGAGTATTGACGGCGATTATGCAAATCTTCGCCGCACGGATATAGAGTCTGATGATCTGAAGCTTGTGGCGCGGGCACTTTTGCCGGCTGAGATTTCAGAGGGCAGCAGATTGAAGTATGAGATGATGCAGTATACGCTGGAGTAGGAAGAAGCGTATAGTTGAAAAGGAGCTAAATAAAATGTTGAATCAGTTTTCACGAACGCAGCTTCTGTATGGCGAGACGGCCATGCAAAGGTTTGCAGACTGCCGCGTTGCCGTATTCGGCATCGGGGGTGTGGGGGGCTATGTGGTAGAAGCCCTTGCACGCTCCGGGATCGGGGCTATGGATCTGATCGATGATGACAGGGTATGCCTGACCAATATCAACCGACAGATCCTGGCAACCAGAAAGACCGTTGGAAAATATAAAGTGGATGTCGCAGAGGAACGTGTTCACGAGATCAATCCGGAATGCCGGGTCAGAGTTTACAAGACCTTTTACCTTCCGGAAACGCAGGATCAGTTTGACTTTCAGGAATATGACTATATTGTGGATGCCATCGATACCGTGACCGGGAAGCTTACGATCATCGAGAATGCAAAAAAGGCCGGCGTTCCGGTCATTTCATCCATGGGAGCCGGAAACAAAGTAAACCCTGCGGCATTTGAGGTCGCTGATATTTACGATACCTCCATTTGCCCCCTTGCAAGGGTCATGCGCCGGGAATGCAAAAAGCGCGGCATTGATTCTCTGAAGGTGGTTTATTCCAGGGAGAAGCCGATCCGCCCCTTAGAGGATATGTCGATCAGCTGCAGGCAGCACTGTATCTGTCCTCCGGGTACGGCAAGAAAGTGTACCGAGCGGCGTGATATTCCGGGCTCCACCGCATTTGTACCATCAGTTGTCGGACTCATTATAGCCGGGGAGATCATAAACGATCTTTCCGCGATATATGCGCATACGGGAGCATAGGATGCGGAACGATAGAGGGTATCTATCATTTTCGCAGATATTTTTCATCCGATTTATATTCATCGCTTACATAGCGTTCTATGGTCATGTGAAGGTCATACTTTTCGCGAAGGGCGGCAAGCTGCTGCATCATAGGAGATGCATGATGCACATCTATAGCCGCCTGATCAGACCAGGAATCGATCAGCAACACTGTTTCAGGATCATCAAGAGGCTGAAAGTATTCATATCGTAAATTCCCTTCTTCTGCCCGTATAGCATCCGCAATACCGGAGGATTCCATTTCGTCAGCAAATGCACGAGCATTCCCATTAATGCCTTTGTAGTACAGATTTACCGTTATCATACTATGCTCCTTTTTTTCGGTTGAATGAAGGGTCGACTTTTTTTCCTATAATATGGATTATATACGAACAGAAGCTGAGGGACAACCGACTTTTACACAATCAGCATTTTTTGATCGTTAGTTAGGAAAAGGTGTTCGGGGAGTTCAATTAATTATGGAATCGTGATAAAATGTGGAAATGACGAAAGAATACCGACGTTAAAACAATATAGGATCAGAAACAAGGAGGACAGGATCAAGATGGAAATTGTTTATAAAAAACTATCGGAGAACGAACTGGGCAGAATTATAAAAATGAGAATAGACCAGTTGACCGAAGAATACACATCGGCGGGCAAAACGGTTCCGCAGGGTGTAGATCTGGAAACGGCGCTGATGGATTTCTATAAAAGAAATTTGGCTGCCGGTACCTATGTTTCCTGGCTGGCATTTGACGGAGAGAAGATAGTCGGAACAAGTGGAATGTCTTTTGCGGAAAAGCCGCCATACTTCACGTGTCCTTCCGGAAAAGTAGGCATCCTGTCCAGCATGTATACCGATCCGAACTATAGAAGGCTGGGGATTGCCACGCAATTACTGGACAGGGTCGTAAAAGAGGCAAAAAACTACGGCTGCGGAACGATCTACATTACAGCATCGGATATGGGGGTAAAGCTGTACACATCCTATGGATTTAAGCATAATGGGAATTTTATGCAATACAATTTCGATCAGCAGTAAAGTATGGATCCGAAGCTTCTCGATGCCGCAGCAATATCGGCGTCCGGAAGTTTTGACGGTGAATAGGAAGACATATCAAAGTGAAAGGAGACTGCTGTGAGTAGGATTGAATTGTTACATGCATCATGCGCAGATCAGGAGGTTGATGTCGTTGTGAATGCGGCAAATAGCGGGCTTTGGGCCGGAGGCGGTATCTGCGGTGTGATCTTTCAGAAGGCCGGCAGGAGAGAACTTACAGAAGCCTGTGAGAAATATGATACTCCATTACAGGATGGCGATGCGGTGATCACCCCGGCATTTCATATGCAAAATGCCAGGGCGATCATTCATGCAGTGGGACCGAACTTTGCTGTTACGCCCACGGCTTTTGAGAAGCTGTTTGATGCATATTACAACTCGTTAAAGGTGCTGAAACAAAACGGCTATCATAGTATTTCATTTCCCTTGATCAGCTCCGGTATTTTTGGCGGAAACCTTGAAAATCCCGTGGCGGAATCAACGAAGCAGTGCATCAGAGCGTATCAGAGCTTTGTAGAGCAGTATCCTGATTATGAGATCGATGTAAAGCTGTGTGCCTTTGGGTTTTCCGAGATGGAAGAGGCAAAAAAGCAGTTTGATACGCTCCGTTCGTAAGTCACAGGGCCATTTTGGGTCATGGGGTTTAGATAAAATGCGTCCATTCGCGTTCTTCTTTTTCGGGCAGGCCGAACTGTTCCTTGCCGAGCGCGATGCTCTTTATCAGAAAGACCATATTGCGGGCAAGCACGCGCATGGTCTGCAGGCCTTCCGCATCCTGCAAAGCTTCTCCCGCGCTGTTACCGTGAACACTGTTCCAATACTGGCTGGGTGCCACAGGCATGCCTGCGATCGTAAAATACTTGTTCAGCTCATCGTAGGTCGCAGAGCATCCGCCGCGCCGCGCAACAACCACGCTTGCACCGACCTTCATGGTCTTATCAAACTGTGAGCTATAGAATAATCTGTCCAGACATGCGATCAGTGTAGCGTTTGCAGATGCGTAATAAACCGGGGATCCCACCACGAAACCATCTGCACCTTCAAGCTTTGCTGCCAGTTCATTTACCACGTCATCAAAGACACATTTTCCTGTTTTTCCACATGAATTACAGCCGATGCATCCCCGGATCACCTGATTTCCGATCTGGACCACTTCCGTTTCGGCACCTTCGGCTTCGAATACCTTTACCATCTCGTCGAGGGCAATTGCGGTGTTGCCGCCCACATGGGGGCTCCCGTTTACGATCAGTATTTTCATTGCTGCGTCCTCCTTTTTTTCTTTGTGTAAGATTTACATTCCGGTTTTGCCACAAAAAATCATAAAATCTTCATAATATCCTTGCCATTTATTCACAATTGGCTGCTAGACTATTCCTAAATCAAACAAAGAAAGGAATGGTATCAAGCATATATGAAATTAAGAGACCTGTGTAATGAGCTTTGGGATGACATCGTAGCCTTGATGGATTTCAGCCTGATCTCAAGGCTGTATGGCCGGTGCAAGGAATGCTCTCATTATGAATATCTGAAAGCATATCTGTCAATAGATAAAGGATTCATTTTTAAACTTGGCAGATATTTCAACCTTGATATGGAGGATCGCGATATTTTGATGTATCTTCCGGTCGGGGTTTCCATATAGATGATTCTTCAGTATTTCCCTTCCAAGCAGACTGCCGCCTTATGGCGGCAGTTTTTGCGTTTGTTTTTTTATTTGGCGGGTGTATCGCGCCTGATAGCCGGCAGCTCTGCAAGGATCACGGCGGCCAGCACGAGCCCGCATCCGATCAGTTCCCGGATGCTCAGCATCTGATGCAGGATCACAAAACCGGCAAGCAGTGCAAATACCGATTCCAGACTCATCAAAAGCGAAGCGACCGTTGGATCGGTGTGCTTTTGCGCCACGATCTGGAGCGTATAGGCGATCCCGCCGGAAAAGATGCCGGCATACAAAATGGGAATTGCAGCATCCAAAAGAGCCGGGAGGCGGGGCGTTTCAAAGAGCAGCATTCCGCACAGGGCGATCATTGCCGAAACGAAGAATTCGACATTTGCAAGGGCGATCGCAGATGTGACCTTGCGGGAAAAATGATCGGCACTCAGGATCTGAAGGGAAAATAAAAGTGCGCAGAGCATAACCAGCGCATCTCCTTTTTCGATGGTAAAGCCGCTTTTGACACTGATCAGGTACAGACCGCAGAGTCCGAAGCATACACTGATCCAGATCCTTCCGGAGGGGCGTTTTCCGATCAAAAGTCCGATCAGGGGAACGAGCACCACATAAAGTGCGGTGATGAAGCCCGCTTTTCCGGGAGAGGTCTGCTGCATGCCAAGCTGTTGTGCAATACTGGCAGTACCGAGAAAAAAGCCGCAGCATAGTCCGCCGAGCAGGGTGGGGGGAAGACTTTTCTTATCCGTTTGCGTCGGCAAAGCATCCGCGCGGGCACGTTTGGCCTGCCTGAGCGAAAGGGCTGTTACAGGCAGCAGAACAAGGGTGGAAAGGATGTATCTAAAGCAGACGAAGGTCCAGGGACCGACGTGCTGCATGCCGACAGTCTGGGCAACAAAGGCCACACCCCATATGAAAGCAGTCAATAAAAGCAGGAGACTGCTGATGATCCTGGTTTTTTCGTTTTTCATAGGTTTACTCGTTTCTGTTTGCTATTTTGCGATGTTGCGATGTTGCACGATCCGGGGAGGGCAACAATGAGAGTATAGGGCAATTCGGTCCGAACGTAAAGAGTATTTTTTTGCTTGACAAATAATATTTTGCGAAATATAATATGGCAAAAGATACAAAAAGCGAGGAAATGGTTATGGCACAAGAATACGAACAGTTAAAATTGGAGAATCAGCTTTGCTTTCCGTTGTATGCATGCGCACGCAAGATCGTGAATGCTTACAATCCGTACCTGAAGCCACTGGGACTGACCTATACACAATACATCGTGTTTCTGGTTCTGTGGGATAAGGAAAGCGTGAATGTGGGACAGCTTGGAGAGATCCTGCATCTGGATGCCGGCACATTGACCCCTCTTCTCAAGAGGCTGGAGAAGGAAGGGTATGTGTCAAGAGAGCGTTCGAAGGAAGATGAGCGGGTCACGATCATAAGCATCACAAAGAAGGGGAACGAACTCAAGGAAGTATGTAAGGACATACCGATGAAGCTTGCGGGGTGCCGTACCCCATTGGCAGAGAAGGAAGCAAAGGAATTGTACAGATTGCTTTATAAGTTTTTGGAAGCATGATCGGCAGGATCACAAAAAGAGAGCTTTTGGCTCTCTTTTTTTATGCATTGTTGTCGATTTGGTATATCGCTTTTGGGCGTTTGATGGTACAATTTAGTTGAATCTGTGCAGAACTGCCTAAAGAGCAACAAAGTGAGCAAGGAGGGTGATACTTATGAAAAGTCTGAGGGGAAAAATGACGCTGATCGTTGTGCTGATCGTGCTCTTGTGTTCGGGGATTTTGTCGATCATCAGCTATTTTAAGGCTTCCACGATCCTGTCCGGGGAGCTGGAGACAAATTACAGTATAGCTGCAGACAGATATGCCCAGGAGCTGACAGCATGGATGAACAAGAATGCGACGATCATTGATACGCTGTGTGCGGATATCAATACAAACAGGATCTTTGATCGCAGCAGTGAGGAGTTTCATACTTATCTGGAGACGAACTATAACATCCTAAATTCCGAAGGGTTCATATACGATATTTATTTTACGGATCCAAACAGCATCATGGTATGTGCATCGGATTTCATATCGGACGGCTCGGTGGATTATGCGCATGACAGAGAGTGGTTTTTGCAGGCAGCGGAGACGAAGGAATTGTACTACTCGTCCCCCTATATGGATTCGGATTCCGGGCTTCCGGTTGTGACGATCTCAAAAGCGATCTTCAGTGACGGGGAGCTGAAGGGTGTTCTGTGTGCGGACATCTTTGTTGACACGCTGGTCAAGATCATAAGTGAGGCTGAGGTTGCCGAGAACAGCTATGCATTTTTGCTGGATCAGAATCTGGGAATGGTCGTTCATCCCAATGAGGCCTACACATTTGATGATGAACCCTACAACATCATGGACGTTGCTGATGCGCCTTATGAAGCGGTGGTAGCGGGGATCCAAAACAAATCAGAGGATATGGTCTATCTGAAGGATTATGACGGGATCACCCGTGGGATCGTGGTATCTCAAATGCCGGATACCGGATGGTTTGTCGGGATCGCGACGAGTAAGGCTGTGGTGACAGGATCTGTCAATCAGCTGATCGGAGGCTTTCTGATCGCAGCGCTGATATCGGTTGTTGTGGGAGTGATCGTTTCCGTGATCTTTGCGCCGATCCTGATGAAGGATATAGACAGGCTGGGCAAGGTAGTTGCACAGGGTGATATTTCCAGGGATCTGGAGGTCAATAGCAAGGACGAGATCGGAACATTGTCCAGCAACTTTAATCTGATGATGCACAAGCTGCGGGCGGTTGTCTCCTCCGTTACACAGGTTTCCGACGGAATGAATGCAACAGCCGTTGAATTGAAGGGCTATATGTCTGAGATCGGAGATCATGCAAACAGAACTGCGGAGGCCATGAACCAGGTGACTGTAAAAATGCAGGACCAGGTCAATACAGTTGATCACGGCAGAAGAAGCCTTGGTGAATTCATAGAAAAGACGGCAGTCTTTGGCGGGAAATTCAATGAGATGAGAGAGGCCGTTGACAGGATCGAGGCAAGGATCGATGCAAATGTCGAATCCGTTGACAGAATGAAAGCCAATACGGATGTGTCAAATGAAAAAATGTCCGCTCTTTATCTGATGGTGAAGGATATCCATGAAAACTCGGATCAGATCATGAGCATTGTGAACACGATCGTCGGCATCGCGGATCAGACCAATCTGCTGGCGCTCAATGCCTCGATAGAGGCTGCAAGAGCCGGTGAGGCCGGAAGAGGATTTGCAGTGGTCGCTGATGAAATACGAAGTCTGTCCGAGCAGACGAACAATTCCATAGGAAACATCAGTGCGATCACGGAGGAGCTGTATAAGGGACTTCAGGATATCGCAGGCGAGATCGAATCCGTGAACGGACTGGTATCTGATAACCGGGCCGGTGCAGAGGAGACAAAGGAGCTGTTTACCAACCTGTCTGACGGACTGCGAGGGATATACACGGATGTGAGCTCTCTTTCGGAGGAGTTTCACAATGTACTGGTTTCGGAAAAAGAGATTGAATCGGCGTTGTCCGAGATCGACAGCAATGCAAGGGTCTGCAACGATCTGATCACGGTTGCCACGGATTCGCTCGGTGAGCAGAATGAAAGAATCTTTGCAGTCTCTGAACATGCCAGATCGCTTGGCAGCATGGCAGATGAGCTGCATGAAAAGGCAGGAAGCTTTGCCATCTGACAGAAGGCGTTCCTGGACAAACCACGGGAGGAAGAAGGATGAATCTTGACAGGATCATAGCTGTTAGGAACAGTAAGACGGTGTATCGGGACGGGGACAAGGTCTATAAGGTGTTTGACAAGTCCTATTCCAAGGCGGACGTTTTAAACGAGGCCTTAAACCAGGCCAGGATCGAAGAAACGGGCCTGCATATTCCCAAGATCCTGGGCGTTACCATGACGGAGGGAAAATGGACCATCATCACGGAATTCATTGAGGGGAAAACCCTTGCGCAGCTGATGGCAGAGGAGCCTCAAAAGAGGGATGAATACCTGGACCTTTTTGTATCCCTCCAGCTTCTTATGCATTCCAAAACCTGTCCCGGACTGAATCAGCTGAAGGATAAAATGAATCTGAAGATCGATCAGACAGATCTTCTGGCAACAGTCCGCTACGATCTGCACATGCGGATTGAAGCCATGCCAACCCATAACAAGGTCTGCCATGGAGACTATAATCCGTCGAATATCATCATTACGGAGGATGGGACGCCCTACATCCTGGACTGGTCCCATGCAACGCAGGGGAATTCCTCGGCAGATGCGGCAATGACCTTCCTGCAGTTTTGCCTGGAACAGGATCAGAAGGGCGCGAAGGACTATCTGGAGCTGTTCTGTCAAAAGAGCAAAACGGAAAAACAGTATATTTACAAGTGGATGCCGATCGTGGAGGCGGTCTATGCGTTAAAGGGCAACGAGCGTGAGAAGGGGCTGCTGGGCTCCTGGACGGAGCTTGTGGATCAGGAAACCAGTCAACCGGCATAAGGACGCTTCTGTAAAGGGGATCCGTCATGCCATAGCACAAGGGAGATGAGTGTTATGAAGGTCACAGTATGTATCGGTTCATCATGTCATATTAAGGGCTCCAGACAGGTGGTGGAAAAGCTGCAGTCCCTGATCAAACAGGCAGACATCGGCGAGCGCGTAGAGCTTGCCGGAACCTTCTGCATGGGAAAATGCCAGCAGGGCGTATGTGTCACGGTCGGTGAGGAGTTCTTTTCCGTATCCCCGGAGGGTGTGGGGGAGTTTTTTGAGAAACATGTTTTGAACAGGGTGTAAGGAAGGCAAGGCTTATGGATTGTCTGACGCTGAAAAAATCAAACTGCAAAAACTGCTATAAGTGCATCAGGAATTGTCCGGTCAAATCCATACGGTTTTCGGGCAATCAGGCTTATATCATCGGGAATGAATGTATTCTGTGCGGCCATTGCTTTGTCGTATGTCCCCAGAATGCCAAGCAGATCGTCGATGAAACCGAGAAGGTGAAGGTTTTGCTGCATGCGGGGGATCCCGTTGTGGCCAGCCTGGCACCGTCTTTTGTTGCCAACTATGACGGGATCGGAATCGAAGCGATGCGGGATGCCATCAAAAAGCTGGGCTTTTTTGATGTTGAAGAAACCGCGATCGGCGCGACCATGGTAAAGTCGGAGTATGAACGGATGATCTGCGAGGAGGACCGGGATGTGATCATTTCCTCGTGCTGTCACTCCGTAAATCTCCTGATCCAGAAGCATTTTCCCGAGCTTTTACCGTATCTTGCAGATGTCATGTCACCCATGCAGGCGCATTGCAGGGATATCAAAAAGCGTATCCCGAATGCCAGGACGGTATTCATCGGTCCCTGTATCGCGAAAAAGGATGAGGCGCAGCATTACGAAGGAATCGTGGATGCGGTGCTGACCTTTGATGAGCTGACCGCCTGGATGGAGGCAGAGGGGATTGTGCCAAAGAAGGAGAAGGACAGCAGCCCAAACAGCAGAGCCAGGTTTTTCCCGACAGCGGGCGGTATCCTAAAGACCATGTCGCTTGATGATCCAAATTACAGCTATATGACGATTGACGGCGTTGAAAACTGTATCGCATCTTTGCGGGACATCGCCTCCGGAAACGTGCATAAATGCTTTATCGAAATGTCGGCCTGTGCCGGAAGCTGTATCGGAGGACCGGTCATGGAGAAATCCCACCGCTCACCGATCAGAGACTATGTTGCGGTGGCAAAGTATGCCGGCGCAGATGATTTTATCGTAGAGCAGCCCCAAAAGAGCGAAATGCTCAAGGAATTTGAGATCATAGAGCAAAAATCCGAGATCCCCGGCGGGGAGGAGATCCTCGATACGCTCCGCCAGATGGGAAAGATGAGGCCGGAGGATGAGCTCAACTGCGGCTCGTGCGGCTATAATACCTGCAGGGACAAGGCGGTTGCGATCCTGCAGGGCAAGGCAGAGATCTCCATGTGTCTGCCGTTTTTAAAGGACAAGGCGGAGAACATCTCCGATGCGATCGCGCGAAATTCACCGAACGGACTGATCGTATTAAATGAAAAGCTTGAGGTACAGCAGGTGAACGAGGCGGCCCGCAGGATCTTAAACCTTCGCTCGGCAGAGGATATCCTTGGGGACCAGGTCGTTCGGATCTTAGAGCCGAAGGATTTTGCAAACGTACTGGAGACGGGCAGGGCGCTGCATGATAAAAGAGAGTATCTTGCCGAGTATGGGAGGTATGTGGAAAAGACCGTTGTATATGACAGGGATTACAAAACCCTGCTTGGTATCTTAAGGGATGTGACGGAGGAAGAGCTGCAGCGGAAAAAGAAAGAGGATATCAGCCGACAGACCGTGGAGATCGCGGATAAGGTTGTGGATAAACAGATGAGGATCGTTCAGGAGATCGCTTCGCTACTCGGAGAAACGGCAGCCGAAACGAAGATCGCCCTGACCAAACTGAAGGAGTCGATAAGCGATGAATAATCTGTGTGCCGACATCGGCTGGAAAAGTATCAATCATGAAGGCGAGCAGCTGTGCGGCGATCATATCGATATCGTGGACCAGGATGAAAATTCCTCCGTGATCGTACTGGCGGACGGATTGGGAAGCGGCGTGAAGGCAAGTATTTTATCCACGCTGACATCCAAGATCATTTCTACCATGCTTGCGGAGGGGATCAGTCTTGAGGATTGTGTATCAACGATCGCGGCGACGCTTCCGATCTGCTCGGTCAGAGGCGTGGCATATTCCACGTTTACCATCATTCATCTGATCGATCATGAGACGGTAGAGCTGATCCAATATGACAATCCCGATGTGATCTTTATCCGGGATGTGGAGATCTATGACTACCCAAGGCGTGAGCTTCATATCTGCGAAAAGACGATGTATAAATCCGTGATCAAGCTGCAGGAAGGCGACGTTATGATCGCCATGAGCGACGGATGTCCGCATGCGGGGATCGGCCTTGCCTATAACTTCGGATGGAAATGGGAGGATATCGCCGAATTCATGCGGGGCATCTCGGTTGCGGGCTATACGGCAAAAACCATGGCAACGATGCTGGTGGATGAGTGTAATAAGGAATACGGCTACAGCCCGGGGGATGATGCGACAGCCTGTGTGGTGAAGATCCGCAGGCGCGAGCCCATGAACATCCTGTTTGGACCGCCCAAAAACAGGGATGACTGCGGTCGTATGATGGCGCTGTTTTTCTCAAAGGAAGGAAAGCACATCATCTGCGGCGGGACCACATCATCGATCGCCGCCGATTATCTGAAAAAGCCCCTGCGGGTGAGCCTTGATTTTGAAAAAAGCGATATCCCGCCTATAGCCAAGATCGAAGGCGTCGATCTGGTTACGGAGGGCGTCATTACGATCAATAAGGTGATCGAATATGCCAAGGATGTCCTGGGAGATAACCGGTATTACGAGGAATGGAGCTTTCAGCGGGACGGTGCTTCGCTCATTGCCAGAATGCTGTTTGAGGAAGCGACCGATATCAATTTCTACGTCGGAAGGGCAGTCAATCCGGCGCATCAGAATCCCGACCTGCCGATCAATTTTAATATCAAGATGAGTCTGGTCGAGGAGCTGTCCGGGTGCCTGAAGCAGATGGGCAAACGGATCAAAGTCAGTTATTTTTAAGGAGAGAGGAAATGTATAAATTTGACACCAAGGTGCAGCATCTGAAGTATAAGGTCCTTCGGGAGGTGGCGCGCTACGCATGGGAGGATACGCTGCTTGAGAATGTGATGAATATTCCTGCGATCATAGCGCCGGGCAAGGTTCCCACCATGCGGTGCTGTGTCTATAAGGAACGTGCGATCCTTGGAGACCGTATTCGCGTTGCTGTCGGAGGAAATAAGGACAATCCCAACGTGATCGAAGTGATCGAGACGGCCTGTGACGAGTGCCCGATGGGCGGGTATGAGGTAACGAATGCCTGCAGAGGCTGTCTTGCACACCGCTGCGTCGATGCGTGTAAATTCGGTGCGCTGACGCTGGATCAGAACCATACGGCGCATATCGACAAAGCACTGTGCAAGGAATGCGGTGCCTGCGCAAAGGTGTGCCCCTATACAGCGATCATCTCGCTGAAAAGACCCTGTCAGAATGCCTGTAAGGTGAAGGCGATCAGCATGAACGAGGACAGAGTTGCAACCATCGACAACAGCAAATGCATTGCCTGCGGAGCGTGTGTCTATCAGTGCCCGTTTGGTGCGATCATGGATAAGTCCTATCTGCTGGATGTGATCGATCTGATCAAAAAAAGTCAGGGCAACAGCAAATATAAGGTGTATGCAGTCGTTGCGCCGTCGATCTCGAGTCAGTTTTCCTATGCAAAGCTCGGACAGGTCGTTTCCGGCATCAGAGAACTGGGCTTTCATACCGTGATCGAGGTAGCCCTCGGCGCGGATATGGTGGCGGATGCCGAAAGCAGAGAGCTTGTGGAAAAGGGCTTTCTGACCAGCTCCTGCTGTCCTGCCTTTGTCAGCTTTATCGAGAAAAATCATCCCGATATGCTGCCGCTTGTTTCACACAATCTTTCACCGATGGCCACACTTGGAAAGTATCTGAAGGAGCATGATGAGAACTGCAGGGTGGTATTCATCGGACCCTGTACCGCGAAAAAAGCCGAGGCCCAAAAGGAAGAGGTCCGGCAGTATATCGATGTCGTGATGACATTTGAGGAGCTGCAAGCCTTATTTGATTCGAAGGACATTGATATTACAACACTCGAGGAAACGGCACTGGACAATGCTTCCTTCTTCGGAAGGATCTTTGCAAGATCCGGAGGTCTGACCGATGCTGTGGCGCAGGCCATGAAGGAGCACGGCGAGGAGGACTTCGAATTAAAGCCCTGCATCTGCGACGGCATAGAAGAATGCTCCATCGCACTTCTGAAGAAGAAAAAGGGCGTGCTCGATGCCAATTTCATTGAGGGAATGGCCTGTGTCGGCGGCTGCATCGGAGGAGCGGGCTGTCTGACGCACGGTGCAAAGGATAAGGCCGAGGTGGATAAGTACGGAAAGGAAGCGCTGGAGAAGACCATCACCGATGCAATCTCCACATTGCTGTAAAAGCATAAGCTATAGTATTTAAGCCTTAGATGAAAAAAGCTCCGTATCCCGAAACCGGGGATACGGAGCTTTTGGTATTGGGTCTTATGAGATCTTAATCGTTATGGTTTTCTTTTTGTTGCTTCCGTCGGTGGCAGCGGCCGTGATCTTAACGGTTTTGCCTTTTCCTGCGAGGGTGGTTTTTACAACGCCCTTTTTGGAAACGGTAGCATAAGCGGAATTGTCTACGCTCCAGGTCAGTGTCCGGTTGGTCTTTGCATCGGAAGGATTTACCTTTGCCCTGATCTTTACGGATTTTCCGGCCTTTACGGTTTTTTTGGAAGCCTTCAGGGTGATCTTTTTCACCGCATGCTTCATGATCCTGATCTTGTAGGTTCCGATCTTGCCGCTTCCGTCGTTTGCTGCTGCGGTAATGGTAACGGTCTTACCGGCGCCGGCCTTCTTGGTGGTCACAACGCCCTTGTCGGAAACGGTTGCATACTTCGGATTGCTGGATTTCCAGGTAAGCGTCTGATCAGCTGCGTTGGCAGGTGCCAAAGCTGCGGTAAGCGTGATCTTTTTGCCTGCTGCGATCTTTTTGGAGATACCGGTAAGGGTGATCTTCTCAACAGCTGCTTTCGCAGGCTCGCCCGGGGTCTTGACATCGCTGCCGGGTTTTGCTTCGTTGCCCGGTTTTGCTTCGCTGCCTGCCGGCTTTGCTTCTTTGTCGGAGCCATCAGTATGCTTGTCCGGCGTTTGGGTTTCCTTGCCGGGCTTTGTCATATCATCTGCGGGGCCTGCATCGGGAGCCTTCTCTTTTTCCCAATGTGCATAAAGCGTGATGTCGCCTGTCCGGTCCGTGGAAAGCGAGGTTATGTAATCGGAGCTGTTTTTCTCAAGCGTCCAGCCAAGGAAGGTGAAGCCGTCCTTTGCAGCAGGTGCAAGTGAAAGGCTTGGTGCCGTATTTCCGGAAACAGATCCGTATCCGATCGGATTGGAATCTGCATTTGTGCCGCCATCCAGATCATAGTCGATGGTATAGAAGGCTTCATACAAGGTGCCGGCACCGTTTACGTCATCATTGGCTTCTGCAGGCTTTAATGTGAATTCCACATCCTTAAAGCGGAAGGTTCCGTTTGCTGCCTGGCTGTGCCCAAGGCCAAAGTTGACATGGGTATTTTTGATGGAGGAAGCTACATTCACTTCCTTGGTATAGGTATAGAACCCATCTTCATCGGGCTGTCCTAAATCCTTGAGATCGACTGCTACAACATCCTGTGCAACAGCCCAGCCGCCGCCGTCTTCCTGAATGATATACTCAAAGGTTTGGTTGGTGTTTGCATCCATTTTCACCTTAAAGGTGAGGGTGTAGGATTTTCCGCCGACAATATCGAAATCGTTGCTGCCGATCTGCGGCGTGTACCATGCGTTTGGATCACTGTTTACACCGGATGCGACCCAGGTATTGCCCTCTTTTGCGAGATTGATCGCTGCACCGCCGGAACCGGCCGTGTTACCCTGCCATACATCATCGGGGGTGACGGGGGTTTCATCAACGGGAGCGGCCTGGGACTTGCCGATCATGGATACATTGTCAATCTGTACGGATGCACCCTCCGGGAAGCGAAGGACCAGAGCGGCATTTTCCGCATCCACCTTCGTCGTAAAGGTCCAGCTGTAGGTGTGAACGCCGCTGCTTGCTTTGTAGGCGCCCATCGAGGAAATGATCTGGTCACCTAAGGTGCCATCATCATTTACGCGGCAAAGGTCAACGGTTACATAGGTGTTTTCTTTGCTGTAAAGATCAAAGTTTACGGTATAGGTATCAGCTTTCAGCTTCAGATCCGGCTGGCAGATGGTAGGCTCTTTGCCATCTTCTGCAGAAACCTGTGCACGGCGTTCGTAGTAGTGCACCTGTCCGGCTGCAACGTCCAAAACGGAAAGATCGGTATCCTGCAGCGCTTCTGTCGTAAAGCGGGGAACCGCAAGGGTGGTGCCTTCTGCTGCTCTCCAGTAGCCGGTGTGATGCTCGCCCTGGTCAAAGCTGCCGTTATAGATCAGGTTTCCGTCGGATAAGGGTTTACGGATCTGTGCTTCCTGCTCAAGAGCAGCAGGGTCAACGATCTCTACCTTGACATTTCCGATATAGACATTGCCGGTTGCCTGTGCGCCGACATTGAACTCGATCCTGCACTTGTCAAAATCCTCCGGCTGTGCAAACAGAAATTCAGTTGTGGAGGGCTCGTCGGTCAGCGTAAAGGACTGAATGCCGTAGGCGCCCCAGCTGTTCCATTCCTTGGAGTCACAATTAACGGTTTTTCCTACCATGCCGCCGTCGGCATAGGCATCAAAGCTGACCTTGTAAACATAGCCGGCCTTTGCGTCATAGTGGCCGATCAGCTGTACGGAATAGTCATTGGCACCTGCCTGGGCGATGCCCACCTTTGCAAAGGTCTGTGCGTTGTTATTGGTATAGGCGCTGATGGTAGCACCTTTGCCGTCATCCTGATTGGAAAGGGCCCATTTGGTCGTATCACAGGTTGCATCTGCCATGCCGTCCTTCGAAGCAAGGTCGATGGAATCCGAAGTCAGCGCGGGAATCTGATTGATCCCGGCGTAGTCTGCCCAGTCGTCTTTGGTTTCATCAGAAGCTACGCGTACAGCTTCGGGAGCGTAGCCGTCAGTCTTGTGATAGACACGTACATAATCGACATACATATTGATCTGATCTTCAAAGGCTGCCTTGTTAGCGGTGCCGCCAAACTGGCCGCTGTCCACTGCAAGATTCAACAGCATATAGAAGGGCTCATCGAAGGGAGCGTCAAAGGAAAGAGCATCCGAAGTGCCCGGGATCTGTCCCTTCCAGTTTGTCAGGGTATTGATCGGCTGGCCGTCATAGTACCAGGTCATCTTGCCCGGCTCCCAGTCAACTGCGTAGGTATGGAAGTGGGAGAAGCTGCTGGAAAGACCTACATAGCCACTGCCCTTGTAAACGTGCTCGGGAGCGCCCCAGTGCAGGGTACCGCAAGCCTGATTGCCGTTTACGCCTGCGCCAACGGTTTCCATGATATCGATCTCGCCTGAGATCGGCCAGTTGCCGTAGATGGTCGTGCTTTCCGGAAGCATCCAGAATGCAGGCCATGCACCCTTGGTCTCAGGAAGGGAAATACGAGCCTCTACATAGCCGTAGGTCGTATTGAACAGGGCCTGTCCGGGCTTTGTGGTACGAAGACGTGCAGAGGTGTATTTTTTCGGAGATTCCTTTTCGTACACATATCCGTTAGGCTCGTAAGCAGCGGTGATGCGAAGAAGACCGTCGCCGCTTCCGTTCTTGCTCAGGTCCTCGTTGACACCGATGTTCTTCGCGTTTGCGGTATAAGCCTGCAGCTCCTTGTTGCCCCATCCGGGATTGCCGCAGTCAGTCGTGCCGTCGCCAAGCTGTGCAGCCCAGTTATCAAGGTTCAGACCTGTTGCGGGATCTACGTTGGCATTGCCGTAGTTGCCGTCAAACTCATCGTTCCATACAAGAGTGTAGCCATCCTTGGTTTTGCCCGGATCCGCAAAATCCTTTGCTGCATTTTCCGCGGTGGCAGAGAAATCATACTCTCTGCCGACGGGATCGGGGGCGATCACAGGCGTTTCACCTGCAGCTGTGAGTGAGAGATCCGATACTGTGATGACAGCACCGGGGTTGCCAGGATAAGAAAATTGGAGAGAAAGCTTTGCATTGCCAAAGCCTGCATAAGCATCCGTGGTGAATACGGTGATCTCCTGGGGGGTATCGGCTGTCAGCTGAAATGTCTGCATGCCGCCATTCAGGGCACTTCCCCAGTTGTTTGTCTCCTGCAGTTCTACTCCGACGGAAGCGTTTTGGGTGGAAACTGCATCAAAGGACAGCTGGTAAACGGTGTTATCCTCAAGAGCCACTCTTTGTGTCAGCTGGGTATGCCAGTGCTCATTCGCATCCTCGCCTGCTACTGTGATAGCGAGTGCGTTGTCTGTGATGGCACTTGAAGATCCGCGGTCGGACCAGAAGCACCAGTTACCTTTCTCATCGTTGGCTGTCAGCGCGCTTGAAAAATCGCTGTTTCCCAAAAGGTTTTCAGTTGCGCCTTTTACGGTCAACGAAGCCGATGGAATGTTCATGGAAGTCAGGACCATTCCCAGACTCAGCATCGCTGAAAGAATTTGTTTTGTTACAACTTTTCTTTTCATGTTTTCCTTCCTTTCTTTTTGATAGTCGTACTCTTTTGATACCGAAGGTATCCTTTCGCTAACTATAAGAAAGAATGGAATCTGTTTAAATGCACCTTTTTTTATAAAGGTGTCTTTTTTTCACCCCCGCCCCCTGGTTTATTTTCAACTGATTTGATTGCATCTCATCGAAAATCGTTATATGATTTGAGATGGCTGCAAAAAGCCGGCGACTAATCAAGCAAAAGGCAGGAAAAAGAATTGAACATACAGATCGTAGAGGACGACAGATCACTGAGTGAGGGGATCTCCATATCCCTTGGGGATGCTGATAGACAGTTTCATCAGGAATACAGCCTGAAAGACGCGAGGGCCGGTTTTGACAGGTACGGGGAAGCGCTGAGCCTGATCATTCTCGATCTCAATCTGCCGGATGGGATCGGCTATGATTATCTGAAATATGTCAGAAAAAGCAGCGAGGTTCCCGTTTTGATCCTGACGGCCAATGACCTTGAACTGGATGAGGTAACGGGGCTTACCATGGGAGCCGATGACTACCTGACAAAGCCCTTTAGCCTGGCGGTGCTAAGAGCGCGGGTAAATGCGCTGATACGAAGAAGTCAGATCGCCGGGCGCGCCCGGGGGGCATCTGATGAGAAGGAAGGCGCAGGAGGAAAAACCGGCGTCTATCAGATCGATGATATGCAGTTTGATTTTGATCGCCTGTCCTTTCAAAAAGGAGAGGAAGAGCTGTTTCTGAGCGTCAATGAGCAAAAGCTTTTGAAGATCTTTCTGGATCATAAGGGAATGATCCTCACAAGAGATACGCTGATCGAACGGCTTTGGGGAGACAGCGGTGATTATGTGGAGGAAAATGCATTGTCGGTCACTGTGAACAGGCTTCGCAGTAAAATAGAAGGCAAGGGTCAAAGTAAGCATATCCTGACCGTATATGGCCAGGGCTACAGATTTCAATGAACTGATAGAGAGGGAAGCGGCATTGTTTACAAATAAGGTAATCGAGCGTCTGGATCAAATGATCGATGATGCACTGGAGGGAAAGTTTTCGGAAAGCAGTTATGATGAAACAAAGCTCTCCAGGCTGGAATCTAAATGGAAGGAATTTTTGGGAACATCGGTCCTTTCCAATCAGAACCTCGAGGCAGAGAGGCACAGGCTCGAGCAGTTCATATCGGATATATCACACCAGACCAAAACACCGATGACCAACATCAAGATGTACACGGAGCTGCTCTGTGAAGAGGTCAAAGGACTTCGGATGGAGGAGCCCGATGCAGGAGAGGGGGCCAAAAAGGACATTTCCGATGCCTGCGGCAGGATCGAAAAATACGCTGAGCAGATCAGCAGACAAAATGCCAGGCTGGAATTTCTGATCGATTCCTTAACGAAGCTCTCCCGCCTTGAAAGCGGCAGCCTGGAGGTTGTGGCAGCGCCCTCTAAGGTACTTGAGCTTATAAGCGCAGCGGTCAGTGCAGTCAGGCCCAAGGCAGACGTAAAACGGATCGCACTCATCACCCCGGATGCAGGGGAGGAAGGCGATGTAACGGCTTCTTTTGATATGAAATGGACGATAGAGGCCCTTGGCAATGTACTCGATAATGCTGTCAAGTATTCACCGGAGGATGCAGCGGTAACAGTCAGCCTTTCCCAGACGGATCTGTATGTCGCTGTGCACGTAACAGATGAGGGAGAGGGGATCACGGAGGAGGATGCAGCCAGGATCTTCGGCAGATTTTACAGAGGCAGTGAGGTGCAGCAGGAGGACGGAGTCGGGATCGGATTGTATCTGACAAGAGAGATCCTGTCCAAAGAAGATGGCTATATCAAGGTGATCTCCAATGAAAAAAGAAAGGGCGGAGAGTTTATCCTCTACCTGCGAAAGGAATGAAACACCCTGTTTTCGAAATAAAGCGGGCGATCCGGATGTGTCGGATCGCTTTTTTATGTTTTTTGAAATCTTTCAAAAGTGAAAGATTTCAGAAATCATCTGGAAAGAAGCATACAGTATGATGAATTCAGAAAAACAAAAAAACGAGATCTGATGGAGGAGAAAAACATGAGTATTTTAGTTGCAGAGCATCTGAAGAAATATTATGGAGAGGGTGAAACGCTTGTAAAGGCACTGGACGATGTAAGCCTACGGGTGGAAAGAGGAGAGTTCGTCAGCATCATCGGAACGAGTGGAAGCGGTAAGTCCACACTGCTTCACATGCTGGGAGGCCTTGACAATCCGACAGAGGGAAAGGTCATCGTAGATGATAAAGACATATCGGACCTGAAGAAGGATGCACTGTGCATCTTCAGACGCAGAAAGATCGGATTTATTTTCCAGAGCTTCAACCTGGTGCCTTCGATCAATGTATACGATAACATCGTTCTGCCGATCAAACTGGACGGAAAAAAAGCGGACCGGGAATTTATCGATAATGTGATCGAAACGCTTGGAATCTCTTCAAAGCTGAACGTCCTGCCTTCCAAGCTGTCCGGCGGACAGCAGCAGAGAGTTGCCATCGCAAGAGCCCTTGCTTCCAAGCCGGCCATCATATTGGCAGATGAGCCGACCGGAAACCTGGATACGAAAACCAGTCAGGATGTCTTGGGGCTTCTTAAGACAACCGGGAAAAAATACAACCAGACGATCGTGATGATCACGCACAACGATGAGATCGCGCAGATGGCAGACAGGACCATCCGGATCGAAGACGGTCATATTATGGAGTGAGCCTTGACAGAGGCATAAATATAGAATCAGTAAGGAAGAAAAAGGATACAGATCATGAAACATGTAAATAATCAAAAGGTAATCAACAACATTGCTCTGAGCGGGATCAGGGCAAAGCGTAAAAAATATATCATCCTTGTTTTGGCGGTCATGCTCACAAGTCTTCTGTTTTCCACGCTGTTCTCAGTTGGCGGCAGCATGGTGAATGAGATTCAGGAAGGGTCCATGAGACAGGCCGGCGGAAGCTGCCACGGGGGCTTTAAGTATCTGACGGAGGCGGAGTATGATCAGATGAAGGACGATCCGAAGCTGAAATCGGTTTCCTACAGGATCATGGTAGGTGTACTTGCCAATGAGGAACTCAAAAAGATCCACACCGAGTGCTACTTTGCCGAATATGAAAATGCAAAGAGCGGGTTCAGTGCCCCCACAAAGGGCAGAATGCCGGAGGCCGAGGACGAGGTCGTGCTCAGTGACCTCGTGCTGAAGGCTTTGGGCGCTCCGTGTGAGGTTGGCAGTAAGGTTACCTTGGATGTTGAGATTGAAGATGAGGTGGTTGAGAAGGAATTTACAGTGTGCGGCTATTATGAAGCAGACCCGATCAATCCCGCGCAGATGGTATACGTCTCAAAGAGCTTTCAGGAAGCATACGCTCCGGCAAAGACGATTCCGCTGCCTCGGTCCGGATCAGCCGATTATGTCGGCAGATATTCCGTGGATTTTAATTTCAGTAACAGTGTCAATATTGAAAGCAAGATTCAGGCGCTCATCGCCAGAACCGGTATCCGGGAGGATGTTGATTACGGTGTGAACTGGGCCTACGGAGCAAGCAGCCTGGATCCGTCCATGGTGATCATCTGTCTTGCACTGGGCGTGGTATTTATGTTTGCGGGGTATCTGATCATATTTAACATATTCGATATCAATATCATTTCGGATATCCAGGAGTTCGGACTTTTGAAAACGATCGGAACCACAGAGAAGCAGCTGAAAAAGATCGTTATGAAACGTGCCAATATGATATCGCTCATCGGTATTCCCGTCGGTATCGGCCTTGGAGTTTTGGTCGCCGCCATCCTGCTTCCGATCATTTCCGGACAGTTTGATACGGTAAGTGTCGGAAAAGGACAGCTTCATATCAATGTATGGATGCTCCTTGGAGCAGCAGTTTTTTCCTATATCACTGTGGTGATCAGTGCCATGAAGCCCTGCCGCAAGGCATCTAAGGTTTCACCTGTGGAGACGGTGAAATATACGGAGGAAACAGATAAGAACGGAAAGCCCAAAAGGAAGCTGGTCACTGTCATCCTGTCCTTATCACTTGCACTGGTTGTACTGAACAGTGTATATGGATTTGTAAGAGGCTTCAGTATGGATGGCTATATCGAGAACCTGGTCGTAGCGGATTTCAGTCTGCAGGATGCTTCCGTGGATAATCCGGGCGCCCCTTACAAGGAAACAGAGGCCATTGATGCAGCGATGATCAAAACGCTTTCCGAACTTGACGGCGTAGAAGAGATCGGGGCAATCTATCTGAATAGAAGCGGTCAGGAATTTGATGATGATAACTGGGCCGAAATCGAGAAAAATGTTCTGCAGTCAGATCTTTTACATGAAAAGTACAAAAGCTACGGATATTCTGAGGAGGATATCAAATCGACAAGCGAATATGACAGAGCAGCCAGGTCTTTGGACGGAAAGACATACGGCATCGGAAAGCCGGCATTTGACAAGCTGAAGGTGCTTGAGACAATAGACGGAACAGATACCATTGACTGGGACACCTTCAACAGCGGAAGGTATGTGCTTATGACCAGATTTACATCGGATCAGGGTGAAATGGATTTCTTAAAGCCCGGAGCCAAAGTACAGATCAGAAGCAATGATCCGAAACAAGGGGAAGTTAAGACAGTTGTCGGAGAGGATGGAAAGGAGTTTGAGTACCTCAGCTTTGATGAGGCACCTGTCAGGGAGTACGAGGTTTATGGGATCGTGGAGATCCCGGTTGCGATGGAGCTTAGAGCATATGGAATCTTTGAGTGTAACTACATCCTTCCCGAAAATGAATTTTTATCGCTGAACGGCTCTGACTGGGGTGCGATGCGGCTGTTGATGAACGTAGAGGATTCGAAGGAGGCAGCGGTAGAGGAATGGCTGAAGGATTACACGGCCAACGTAAACAGCGATATGGATTATGATTCGAAGGAAAGCATCGTAGCGGAATATGCATCCTTCGGAGATATGATCAAGCTTGTGGGAGCAGTGGTAGCAGGCATTCTGGGGCTGATCGGTCTGATGAACTTTGCCAACACCATGATCACCTCCATACTGGTCAGAAGCAGAGAGCTTGCAATGCTGGAGGCTGTGGGGATGACCGGAAAGCAGCAGAAGGCCAAACTGATGAAGGAAGCAATGGTGTATTTTGTATGGACGATCCTTTGCTCCGTCGGCGTATCCGCTGTGCTCAGCGTAACCCTGATCAGAATGCTGGTAGCGGCGCTCCCGATGTTTGAATGGTATTTTACGCTTGCTCCGCTGTGCGTATGCCTGCCGTTTATCTGCCTGATGATCGTGATCATTCCGGTGATCGCACATGAGCGCCTTAGTAAAAGAAGCGTTGTTGACAGACTTCGAGTGGAGTAACAACAAAAAGCGGTGTCAAAAAAAGATACCTTCGTGTAAATTGGATCCTTTTTTTGCAGTCCCATCTTTCCTATAATCTGTGATCGAAGCAGGGAGGAAGGATCGGATGCAAAAGAGGAGCGAAAGAGCAGGAAAGAGAAAAAAAGCGCTATGCGCAGCGGTGATGATCTTCGCCGGTATTTTATTAGCAGCAGGCGGTCTCCTGCATCAAAATCCGATCAGGCACAAGGAAGGAGAGATCACAATGAGCGATGCGGATATAAACGCACAACGAAAGACGGAAACGACAAAGGAGCGCAATCCCTTTGGAAAAAGGACGTATGTATTTGGCCCCGAAGATCAGCCGGATAAGGTCAGTACCGTACTTGAGGAGCTGTGGAAAAAGCAGGAGGCAAACCAGTTTGGGGATGAGCGCTATGCGGTTTTGTTTCTGCCGGGGGAGTATGACGAGAGCATTGTTTTGAAAACCGGGTTTTATACGCAGATTTCGGGGCTTGGAAAACAGCCGACGGATACCGGCTTTGGCAGCCTGTATGTCAATGCCCGTTGGATGAGCAATGATCCGTCCAATCATATGGCTTTGTGCAATTTTTGGAGGGGCGTCGAAAATATGCAGATTCACGGAGATGTCACCTGGGCGGTGTCCCAGGCGACATTTTTCCGCAAAATGGCGGTGGACGGCTCCTTGTATCTGCATGATGAATACGGCTGGGCCAGCGGCGGATTTCTAGCCGATACGCGTGTGGGGCGCATGATCGACAGCGGCTCCCAGCAGCAGTGGCTGACCAGAAATTCCGAATTTGGCACCTGGATGGGGGAAAACTGGAATCTGGTATTCATGGGAGATCAGCCGGGCTGCGATCCGCAGGGAACCTGGCCGGGAAGAGCCTATACATCGGTGGAAAAGACGCCGGTCATAGCGGA
Organism: Lachnospiraceae bacterium; assembly: GCA_024695605.1. Taxonomy (GTDB): domain Bacteria; phylum Bacillota; class Clostridia; order Lachnospirales; family Lachnospiraceae; genus RGIG7926. The sequence continues at coordinate 25,160 of JAILHW010000175.1, forward strand.
AAAGCCGTATCTTTGCTACGACAAGGCCAAAGGGTATGGCGTCGTAAATCCGCACATCAGAAGGGATTGCAGCGGCACAAGCTGGCCGGCAGCGGATGATGGGCAGGACACCTGGATTCCCTTAGAGGAGTTCTATATAGCGGATCCGGAAAGGGATACGGCAGCAAGCATCAATGCGGCACTTACGTCGCACAGACATCTGCTGCTGACCCCGGGGATCTATGAGCTTGAGGACAGCATTAAGATCGAGCGGGCCGGGAGCGTTGTTCTTGGAATGGGACTTGCAACGCTTCGGCCCATGGAAGGAAATCCCTGCATGGAAACGGCGGATGAAGACGGGATCGTCATTGCGGGAGTTTTATTTGATGCAGGGCCGAAAAAGAGCGCCTATCTTTTACAGGTCGGAGAAAAGAAAAAGCCGCACAGGGAGGATCCGATCCGTTTGCATGACCTGTTTTTCAGAGTCGGAGGTGCAAGTGCCGCCTATGATGCCAAGGCCGATACCTGCTTGATCCTGCAGAGCAATGATGTGATCGGGGATAATTTCTGGGTATGGCGTGCCGATCACGGTGACAACGTGGGATGGGAGAAAAACGAAGCCAAGACCGGGATTAGGATCGAGGGTGACAGGACATGTCTGTATGCGCTCATGGTGGAACACTTTAGCAAATACCAGACCGTCTGGAACGGAGAAGACGGGGTATGCGTGATGTATCAGAGTGAGATGCCTTATGATGTGCCGGCCCAGCCGCAGTGGAACAGCCATGATGGAAAGGTCTGCGGATATGCATCCTTTTTAGTCGGAGAGGATGTCAGGACATTCTCCGGTACCGGACTTGGCATCTATTCCTATCACAGGGATGAGGTGATCGAGGCGTACAGCGCCATGGAGGTTCCAAAGGCAAAGGACGTTCGGATCCACAATATCTGCACCGTGATGCTTGACGGCAATCCCGGGATCACGCACGTGATCAACGATGCGGGAGAGGCTGTCATGAAGCGTGGAGACAGAGCGGTCATCATAGATTATGCGGATGGAAGGATCCTGAAATAACGTAAAAACAAACAACAGCATATCGAATATACGGAAGTGAAAAAATGACACCTGAATGAAATTCGTGTCATTTTTTTACGTTTGGGACATTTCTATAATGGGTCCATAAACAGCAGATTCATCTGTGAAAAAACAAATACAAATCGGGAGGATAAAAAGATGAAATTTCGAAAATTGACAGCTCTGTTTCTTGCAGGCGCCATGACGCTTTCATTGACGGCCTGCGGCGGAAGCACATCAGACAAGTCCAGCACTGTGGCAAAGGAAGAGCCCAAGGCGGAGAATGCGACAGAGACCCAGGAGGCAGTAGCCGAAGAGGCGGCCGATGTGAGCGATGCTGCCGTCGTGGGAGAAGAGGGCGACGAGAAGCTGGTCATCTGGACGCTGGCAAAGGATCTGGAGACCTTCGCAGAGCACTATGTTGAGACCCATGATGTGCAGGTTGAGACTGTAGTTATTGAGCCGGCAGATTATGCGACCAAGGTACAGACGGCTTTGAACGGCGGCCAAAAGGAGCCCGACATCATCGTAGGTGAGCCGCAGATGCTGGAGGATTTCTATGATGCCGGTTATTTTGAGGATCTGAATCAGGCACCTTATAACGCACAGGACTATGAAGGACAGATCGTTGATTATGTCTGGAAGGTTGGTCAGGATGCGGAAGGTATCCAGAGAGCCATCTCCTATCAGATCACACCGGCAGGTGTTTACTACAGAAGAGATATCGCAAAGGAAGTGTTCGGTACGGATGATCCCGAGGAGATCGGAAAGCTCTTCAAGGACTATGCAACGATCCTGGATACGGCAAAGACACTGAAGGATAAGGGCTATCGCATCTTTGCATCCGATGCAGAGATCAACTACTTCTCAGGAGATTCTGCCTGGGTTGTAGACGGAGAACTCAATGTCAATCAGGCGCGTCTTGACTACATGGATCTTGTAGTGGATCTGTATCAGAAGGATTACACCGCTTACGCAAATCAGTGGTCCACCCCCTGGTATCAGGCAATGGCAGGCGAGGTTCCGATCCTGACCGCCGATATCCAGAGCTATGCGGACGATTCCGTTAATGTATGGGATGCAGAGCAGTTTGCGGAAGCAACAAAGGAAATGGAAAAAACACAGGTATTTGCATTCGGTCTTCCGAGCTGGGGCGTTCTGACGCTTCGTGACAACGTAGGGGAAACCTCCGGAAACTGGGGCGTATGTGCAGGTCCCGCATACGGATTCGGCGGCGGTACCTTCATCGGAATCTCCGCACTTTCCGAGCATAAGCAGGCAGCATGGGACTTCCTGAAGTGGGTCACCCTCGATGAGGAGACTGCAGAGTGGTGGATCGAGAAGTCTGAGGGCGATACCGTTTCCCTGGTATCTGTACTCGATCAGCACAAGGATGATGAGAACCCTGTCTATGGCAATGAGAAGATGTATGCATTCTGGCTCAAGCAGGCAGAGGGGATCGATTACTCCAAGGTAACCCGTTATGACAAGGTGATCAATGATGCATGGGGCCAGGCTTGCACAGCTGTTAAGCAGGGCGAGAAGAGCAAAGAAGAAGCGCTCGGCGAGTTCTACGATATCATTGAGTCCACCTATCCGGATATCACCGTAAACAGATGATCGAATAGATCGACACATGACAAAAGGGGAAGGGCGGCAGCGGCCGCCCGACCCGTTTGCAAGATCAGCAGGAGGAAAGATGAAAGCCATTTCCATGAAAAGCATTCCCTTGAAGGACGTTTTTATAAAGCAGGGTGACGGAAGCGCCGCTTTGATCAAAACCGGCACAGCGAAGGCAGCACGCAAGGGGAAAATGAAAAATGTAAATCATGCGGCATACTGGTTTGTGCTGCCGTTTGTGATCGTATTTGCAATCTTTTCGATCTATCCCGTGGTCCGCACCTTTTATCTGAGCTTTATGGACTACAAGGGATATGGCGAACCGACGTTTAACGGGCTGGCCAATTATGCCCGCGTCATCCATGACAAATTTTTCTGGAGAGCATTGAAAAATACGTTCAAGATCTGGGGAGTCAATATTGTTTTGCAGCTGGGGATAGCCTTTCTTCTGACGGTGATCTTCAGTGATATCAAATATAAAATGGCCGGTCTTCCGATCTTCAGAGCAGTGTATTACCTGCCGAATCTGATCTCGACCGTGTCGGTAGCGTTTCTTTTTAAGACACTTCTGGACTGGCAGCATGGCTCCTTCAATCAGATGCTGATGGCGATGGGGCTTATGAAGACGCCGGTCAACTGGATGGGGACGGTGGGCACGGCTCCGTACGTTGTCTCGGTGCTGGGTGCCTGGATGTGGTTCGGCAATTCCTTCATCGTGCTGATGGCCGGTGTACAGGGCATTCCCAGGGAGTACTTTGAGGCCGCTGCGATCGACGGCTCCGGCAGATGGAACACCTTTTTCAGGATCACGATCCCGCTGCTTCGGCCCATCATGCTGTACGTGTTTGTAACCTCTCTGATCGGCGGTCTGCAGCTCTTTGATCTGCCGTTCATGATGCAGGGCGCTGCACCGGGGACGATGGGAGAACCGTCCGGAAGCCTGCAGACAGCGGTGATGTACCTGTACAAGTTCGGGTTTGAGACGCATCAGGTCGGATATGCATCAGCGATCGCCTATGTATTGTTTGCGATCATACTGGTCTTCTCACTGATCCAGTTTCACTTTTTGGGTAAGGAGGATGAATAAAAATGTCAGGCATAGGATATAAGATCAAAAAAGGACTACTGTATTTGATGCTCTTGCTGCTGGCACTTGCCTGTATATTGCCGTTCTGGCTCATGATTGTCAATTCCACCAGAAGCGGTGTGGAGATCACACATTCCTTCTCCTTTATACCCGGCTCGAGCCTGGTTGATAACTGGAAACAGCTGTTCGGATACGTCAATCTGTTCAGAGGCCTTGGAAACAGCCTGAAGGTGGCGATACCGGCAACGCTGTGCACGGCATATTTTTCCGCAGTGACAGGATATGCAATGGCCATGTACAAATTTAAGGGAAACAAGCTGCTGTTTAAGATCATCATCATCTTTATGATGATCCCGGCCCAGCTGTCCCTGATCGGCTTCTACAATCTGTGTCAGAAGCTGCATCTGGTAGATACCTACATTCCGCTCATCGTACCGGCGATCGCATCCCCCGGGATCGTATTTTTCCTGCGGCAGTATGTGCAGGCAACGCTGCACAAAAACCTTCTGGAGGCGGCCAGAATAGATGGAGCCAGCGAATTCATGATCTTTCATAAGATCGTGCTGCCGATCATGGCACCCGGAATCGCCACGATGTCCATTGGCGCCTTCATCGGCAACTGGAATGCTTACCTGGTGCCGCTGATACTGCTCAATTCCCCGAAGAAGATGACCCTTCCGGTTATGATCTCCACGCTCAACGCAGCGACGGATCTGCAGAAAAACCAGGGAGCCATCTATCTGGGGGTTGCGATCTCCGTGATACCGATCCTGATCGTATTTGCCTTCTGTTCGAAATACATCATCAGCAGCATTACATCAGGCAGTGTCAAGGAATGATCTCTCATCAAACACATTCACCCAAAGGGGAGGTGCTTTTAGAAGCATCTTTCCTTTTGTCGTTCATAAACGTAACTGTAAATCCTGCGCTCTGTATGATATACTAATGCTATGTGTAAAAAGATAACGATCGACAAGTACATACGATGCCTTATGACCTGCCTTCTGACCCTGTCCGTAAGCCTTTTGACCGCATGCACCCCCGGGACGGGGCATGCCCTCGAAGGAGGGTCAGTGGGTCATTTTTCGTCTGAGGGACAGCCGGATCAGGCAGATACGGCTGCGCAGCCCGATGTCGCTGCTTCCGCCCCCAAAGCGGATCCCGGGGTCACGCAGTTTGACTGGTATATCAACTACTCCTGGTTCAATACGGGCTGGGGAAGCAATGCCGTATCCCGGGCCATAACCGAAAAAACGGGTGTGAGCATCGACTTTGTCACGCCCTCCGGAAATGAGGCGGAAAAGCTCAATGCACTGATGGCATCGGGGACGCTCCCGGATCTGATCACCATCGGCTGGTGGGAGCCCCAGGTCAACGACCTGATCCAGGGCGATATGGTCTATGCGCTCAATGAGCTGGCAGATCAGTACGATCCCCACTTTTTTGATGTGGCGGATCCGCAGGCAGTAGGCTGGTACACACAGCCGGACGGGAATCTTTACGGGTATCCCAATTCCTCCATCACGCCGGAGGATGTTGCAAGCAATGACAGGATCGGTTCCAATCAGACCTTCCTGGTACGAAAGGATATCTACGAAGCCATCGGATCTCCGGACATGACCACCACCGAGGGCTTTGAGGCAGCGGTCAAAAAAGCCAAGGCTAAGTTCCCAACCATAAATGGCAAGCCGCTGATCCCGATCGGCGCGCATATCTTTGATGATACGGGAAATGTGTCCTTTGATCAGTACCTGCAAAATTTCCTTGCGATCCCGATGGAGAAGGACGGCAGGCTCTATGACAGAGATACGGATCCGGAATACATCCGTTGGCTCAAGATGTTTCGAAAGCTCAATGAGGAGGGATATCTGTCCACGGATATCTTTATAGACCAGAGAGTACAGATGGAGGAAAAGCTCGCAGAGGGCCGGTATTTTTGCATGCTGTATCAGCATACCGATATGACGGCGCAGCAAAAGACGCTGTATGCCCGCGATCCGGACAGCATCTACATCGCCGTGGACGGGCCGAGGAATGCGTCCGGAGCAGATTATATGCTGCCCTCCGGAACAGCCAGCGGATGGACCCTGACCATGATCTCCAAAAACTGCAAGGACCCGGAGAAGGCGATCCGGTTTCTGGACTATCTGATCTCCGAGGAGGGACAGAAGATGGTCTATCTCGGCGTAGAGGGCGAGATGTACGAGATGAAGGACGGGGTTCCCGTAATCAACAAAGAGGTGCAGGAGCTGCTTTTGACGGATCGGGCCAAATATGATGCACTCTACGGAGGCGATGATGCCTACTGGATGCTGCAGGATAATGTCATGCAGCTTCAGTGGCGCACGGAGGATGAGGATCCTGCGACGATGCCCGAAAAGTGGACCTATGGACATACCGTTTATACGGGCCAGTATGATGTGATCCTGCCGTCCGATACGCAGGATGCCTATGTGAATGACCGGATCAAAAAGCTCTGGAGCACGACCCTGATCGAGATGCTGCTTTCGGGCAGCGACGAAGAGCTTGAGGAGATATTGGAGCTGTACAAGGCCAAGAGAGAGGCCCTGGGCTTTTCCGAGCTGCAGAAAAAGAAGTACGAGTATGTAAAAGAAGCCAAGAGGAAGCTGGGCATTGAATAGTGCAAAAAAGGGAATGAAACTGAATATCAAGCTTACCCTGGTAACGATGATACTGGTGACGCTTCTGATGGGCATATTCGGCGGGATCGTGTTTTACAATCTTGAGAAGACCCACGTCAGAGAAAGCATCAGCTACATGCAATCGACCATGCAGCGGCGAATGGACAGCATTGACAACAACATCAATGCCATCAATATGACCACGCAGTTCTTTTTGTCCAATGCCAAGATGAATGAGGTGCTGAGCCGTTCCAAAACGGGAGCGTCCTATACGACCGCGGAATGGATCGATATCTACAACACGGATGTCGCAGCACTGGAGAGGCTGATCAACACCAATCCGGTCATCAACGGTGCCAGATATTATGCGATGACGGACAATGTACAGGAGATGCTTCCGGTCATGTACAACAACAGCCGCCTGAAAAAGCAGGAATGGGCGGATATGGCGGATGAGGGCGGATGGATCTTCGATTACAGGGAGCATATTTTTTCGACCGATGACAAAAAGCTCATGGCACTGATCACGCCGATGGATGACCGTGCCAACGGCCGGATCGGATATATCGAAACGAGCATGCAGCTGCGGGATCTGTTCCCGTCTTTGTATGAGCATATCGAAGGAGAGGTCAGCTGCTTTGTCTGCGACGACGGCCAGGTCATCTTCGGCGACGCGGCCCCTGACCTATATGAGAATGTGGAGACGGCTGCCAGGAGCCTTGCAAAAGAGCTCAGCACCGGAAAAGAGCCCGTGGGGGCAGTACAGGGGGATGCACAGACCGGCATCCGGACTGCATATAATGCACCCGGCCGGTACATCATCTCGGGTATGTATATCAAAGAGCTTGCCGGCACGCTTGTTTCCGTGGATGATATTTCCGCCGGGATCGCATCCATCCACAGGCTAAGAAGCGTCTTTTTGCTGGCGGCTTTGATCATGCTGGTGGCTCTTGCGCTGGTGGTCAATATGCTGGTCAACATCGTTTTGAAACGATTCTACGAGGTACTTTCCACGGTTCGTGAGGTCAGAAGCGGAAACCTGGATGTGCGGACGAAGAACGAGACCCGTTCGGATGAGATGGGAGAGCTGTCGTATCAGGTCAACCGCATGCTCGACCGGATCCAGGAGCTGATGCGGGAAAATGTCAACCGCGAGGTGCTGGCCAAGGATTCGCAGCTGAAGGCACTGCAGAATCAGATCAATGCCCATTTCATCTACAACGTGCTCGAATCCATCAAGATGATGGCGGAGATCCGGGAGGAGTATGATATCTCCGATGCGGTGACAAGCCTTGGAAAGCTGTTGCGATACAGTATGAAGTGGTCGACGCAGACCATCTACGTATCCGAGGAGATCGAGTACATCAAAAACTACATGGCACTGATCAACCTTCGATTTGATTATGAGATCTATCTGTCGCTGAATCTGTCCGAGAGAGCCATGAAGCAGATGATACCGAAGATGACGCTGCAGCCGATCGTGGAAAATGCCATCGTGCATGGGATCGAGGAGATCGCCGAGGACACGACCATCTATATCAAGAGCATTGAAAGCGATGAGGACTGCACGATCGAGATCACGGACAACGGCCGTGGAATGAGCGAAGAGGAGCTGGATAACCTGCGGGGAAAGATCAGCGGACACATCCCGTCCGGAGGCGGATCCGGCAACGGGATCGGATTGAAAAACGTCCAGGATAGGATCAGAATGGAATTCGGAGAACGGTACGGGATCGAGGTTGCGGCGAAGGAAAACTGTTATACCAAGGTCTGCATCAGGATCCCCATAAGCAGCAGAACAGTCGGTGAGGAAAAAGAATGATAGATACCATACTTGTAGTAGAAGATGAAAAGTTGATACGCCAGGGCATCGCGACCATGATCAAACGCTGCGGCACAGAGGTCGGCCGCGTTTTGGAATGCCCTGACGGAGAGAAGGCGTTTGAGATCCTGCAAAAGGAGCAGGTCGATCTGGTGTTTACGGATATCCGTATGCCGAAGCTGAACGGGATCCAGCTGGTCCAGAAAATGCAGCAGCTTGATGAGGTCCCGTTTGTTGTGGCGATCAGCGGCTATGATGATTTTGATTATGCCGTACAGATGCTCAGGCGCGGTGTGAAGGAATACATCCTGAAGCCGGTTGAGAGAGAGCAGATCAGGGAAGTCGTCGCAAGGCTCGATGAGGAGATCAGCCGTAAAAAAAAAGACAGGGATCTGACGGAGAATACGGGCAGCAGACTTCTGAAATACCTCCTGCTCGATAAGGATGCCGCCCCCGGGGAGCTGGAGGCACTTGAAAACCTGCTGACCGGCAGGGTCGGGAAGGAATACTATGTGATGATCGGAAAGATGCCCGTCGCCGCTGACGGGATCCGGATCAGCCTGCAGGAAGAGACCATCTGCATCATCCCGGGCGATAAGATCGAAGCGGTCATGGGAGAAAATGCAGACCGCTATGTCGGACTGAGCGATAGAAAAACTACGATCACAGAGCTCAAGGCTGCCTTTGAAGAGGCAAACGTGCGAAGAAGGAGAGCCTTTCTTTTGCGTGAGGGGCTTGTCAGGGAGGATGGAAAAGAGCCCCCGGCCAGACTGGCAGAGGAGGCCGCGCGCATGGCAGACCCGGCAGCGATTTCCACAATCGTCCAAAGGCTCGGCGTGGCAGGGGAGGATGAGATCCTGCGGGAGTGGGACCGCTTTTTTACCGCCGCCGAAAGAGGGTATCTTTCGTATGATGCGTTTGAAGGTGCCGTCAGGACCTTTTGTACGGAGTTTACCTCTTTTTATAAGCGCAGGATCCCGGAGGAGCTGATCCGTCCGCAGAGCTTTGCGCATCTCGGGGAGTTTCGGCAGCGCTTCGATGCATTTTTACGGCAGATGGCAAAGGAGCTGTCCGCCGATGGCAGTGACAGAAGGATGCAGGAAGCGATCGCCTATATCCGCGAGAATTACAAAAAGGATCTGAGCCTGACCGTGGTCTCCAATGAGGTGTCGATGAACTACACGCTTTTTTCCGCCCAGTTTAAGCAATACACGGGCAGCAATTTCGTCAATTATGTCAGAGACCTTCGGATCGCGGAGGCAAAAAGGCTTTTGGCGGATACGGATATGCGTGTTGCCGAGATCGGAAATGCGGTGGGATATGAAAGTGAGAAGCATTTTCTGAAAAGCTTTAAGTCGGCAGTGGGTGTAACGCCCAGTGAATACCGGAAAAATGCCAGCCGGTAGATCAGTATCATAAACAAAAGGAGAAGAGTTATGAAGGAATACGTAATGGGGAACGGCGCCATCGCGCTGGGTGCCCTGAAGGCGGGAGTGAATGTGGCCTGCGGGTATCCGGGAACGCCGTCCTCGGAGATCATCGAGACCCTGGCCAAATACCCCCATGAGGGCCTGCACCTGGAATGGTCCGTGAATGAAAAGGCGGCCCTTGAGGTGGCGGCAGCGGCTTCTTATGCGGGAGCTCGGGCGCTGGTCACCATGAAGCAGGTGGGGCTGAATGTGGCATCCGATCCGCTGATGTCGCTTGCCTATGTGGGCGTGGAAGGCGGCCTGGTTGTGGTATCCGCCGATGATCCGGGTCCCATCTCCTCGCAGACCGAGCAGGATACCAGAAGGTTTGCGGATTTTGCAAGGATCCCGGTATTCGATCCTTCCTCCCCCGAGGAAGCCTTTGAGATGATACAGGATGCCTTCGCCTGTTCGGAAAAGTATAAAACGCCCGTGATCTTCAGACCCACCACCCGCGTCTGTCACGGCTATGCCAGCGTAGAGGCACAGGAGCGCTATCAGCCCAAAGCCTTTGCGGGCTTTCAGAAGGATGCGGGGCGCTTTGTGATCTTTCCCCGCTTATCCTACAAAAATCACGGCTTGATAGAGAAGCGCAATGTCCGGATCGGGGAGGACTTTTCTTCCTATCGCTACAATACCATAGAGGGTGAAGCCTCGGAAAAGGCCGTGCTTGCAAGCGGCATCAGCTACATGTATGCCAAGGAGTTTTTAAAGGATCATCCGAAGATCAGGCTCCTTCGTATTGCCACTGCCTATCCCTTTCCGGAGGACTTTGCAAAAAAGGCACTCTCGGGTGTCAAAGAGGTCCTTTGCCTTGAGGAACTGAGTCCGTATCTGGAGGAGCAGCTTTTGAAGCTGGCCGGAAAGCATGCCCTTTCCCTGAAGGTCTGTGGAAAGCTGACAGGTCATGTGCCGCACATGGGAGAAAACAGCGCAGACAGCATTGCAGCGATCCTGCAGGAGTTTTTGGGAATTGATGCGCCAAAGGGCGGCAGGAAGATCACGGATCTTCCAAGTCTTCCTGTAAGACCACCCGTGCTTTGTGCAGGCTGTCCGCACAGGGCATCCTTCTATGCGGTAAAGCGGGCAATGGCCGGGCAGAAGACCTACTACTGCGGAGACATCGGATGCTATACCCTCGGCAATTCCATGCCGCTGGATATGGTGGATACCTGTCTTTGTATGGGCGCAGGCGTGACCATGGCCCAGGGCTTTTCCCATGTGGATGGGGAGGGCAAGGCCTTTGCCTTCATCGGTGATTCCACCTTCTTTGCATCGGGGATCACAGGCGTGGTCAACGCGGTGTTCAATGAAGCGGACATTACGATCTGCATCCTGGATAATTCCACGACGGCCATGACCGGACATCAGCCGCATCCCGGAACCGGCATCAACATGATGGGCCATGATGCCGGGAAGATCAGCATTGAAAAGATCCTGCAGGGCATCGGCCTTGAAAAGATCGTCACCGTGGACCCCTTAAAGCTGGATGAGGCCATCGAAGCAGTGAAGGAATGTGCATCCGTCAGGGGCGTAAAGGCGATCATCTTCCGCTCCCCCTGCATTGCCATCGAAAGATCGGGAAAAACCTGCAGCATCAAGGATAGCTGCATCAACTGTAAAGCATGCATCCGTCAGACCGGCTGTCCGGCGCTGTCCTTATCAGACGGGAAGGTGACGATCGATGCATCCCTTTGTACGGGCTGCGGACTGTGCGCCCAGGTTTGTCCCGTACATGCGATCGGAGGTGAGGGTGATGAATAAGGATATACTGATCTGCGGCGTAGGCGGCCAGGGAACGGTGCTGGCATCGAGGATCATAGCAGCGGCTGCCATGGCGGAGGGCAATATCGTCCACTCCGCGGAAACCATCGGCATGGCACAAAGAGGGGGCCCCGTGACCAGCCATGTCAGGATCGGAGAGACGGCGTATTCGCCCCTGATCCCTTTGGGACAGGCGGATCTGATCATCGGCTTTGAGCCCTCCGAGGTGGTGAGAAATCTCGGCTATCTGAAGGAGGACGGTCTTGCGGTTGTAAACACCACCGCTGTCAAACCGGTAACGGCATCCCTGTCGGATTCCGGATACGACGGAAAGGAGATGACAGACTATCTGGCGCAGAAGGTCAGCTGCATTTTTGCAGACGGGGAAAAGGAGTGTCAAAGGCTGGGCTCAGTAAAGTTTTTGAACATCCTGCTGCTGGGGATCGCATCGGGCTCGGGACGCCTGGGCCTGCAAAAGGAGACGATCCTCGGGGAGATCGAAAAGCGGGTACCGGCCAAATTCAGGGAAGCGAATCTGAAAGCCTTTTTAAGTGGCTTTGAAATCGGAACAAAGAAAGAGGAGGATAAGGAACCATGAAACTAAGTGACACACAGATCAAACAGGTGGATGCGCAGATCAAAAGGCTGATCGCCAGCGACAACTACTACGGAAGGATGTACAAGGAGGCAGGCATCACAGGCTGCAGCAGCCAGGAGGATTTTCTAAAGCTTCCGTTTTCCAGTAAGGCAGATCTTCGAAACGCTTATCCCCTTGGGATTCAGGCGGTACCGGAGGAAGAGGTGGTCAGGATCCATTCCTCTTCGGGAACCACCGGAAAGCCGGTGATCATCCCTTATACCGCTAAGGATGTGGATGACTGGGCCATCATGTTTGCCAGATGCTATGAGACTGCAGGGATCACCGAAAAGGACAGGATCCAGATCACACCCGGATACGGTCTCTGGACAGCAGGGATCGGTTTCCAGGCCGGCTGTGAAAAGCTTGGTGCCATGGCCATTCCCATGGGTCCGGGCAATACGGAAAAGCAGCTGCAGATGATGGTGGATCTGAAGGCCACGGTTCTGTGTGCGACCTCCTCCTACGCGCTGCTGCTGGCAGAAGAGATCGAGAGAAGAGGCATGAAGGACCAGATCTTCTTGAAAAAGGGTGTCATCGGCTCCGAGCGCTGGAGTGAAAAGAAGCGAGAATACATCCACGACAAGCTTGGCATCGAGCTGTATGATATCTACGGTCTGACAGAGATCTACGGCCCCGGCATCGGCATCAACTGCGACAAGCAGACGGGTATGCATTACTGGGATGATTATCTGTACATCGAGATCATCGATCCGGTGACAGGGGAAAACGTGGAAGACGGCGAGGAGGGCGAGATCGTGATCACGACCCTGGTAAAAGAGGGTGCACCCCTGATCCGCTTCAGAACCCACGATCTGTCCCGCATCATTCCCGGAGAGTGCCCCTGCGGATCAAAATATCCGAGACTGGACATCATCCGCGGCAGAAGCGATGACATGTTTAAGGTACATGGCGTGAACATGTTCCCGAGTCAGGTAGAGGAGCTGCTGGGCCAGATCGACGGCGTTTCGAGTGAATACAACATCAACATTGCCCATGATGACGAAGTGGGTAAGGATGTGATCCTGATCACCGCAGAAGCAGAGGGCAGAGTCAGCTTTGAAAAGACAGGAAAGCTGATCCGTGAGGCCTTCAAGTCCAAGATGAATGTAACGCCCCGTGTTACCGTCGTACCGCTGGGAACCCTTCCCAGATCCGAGAAAAAGACTCAGCGTGTCTTTGATCACAGAGAAGAATAAGAAAAAAAGAAGAGGGGCGATCCTTACAGGATCGTCCCTCCGCCTACTACCACATCTTCATCATACAGCACCACGGCCTGTCCTTTGGTAATGGCCCGCTGGGGCGTATCGAATACCACCTTGATGGTATCTTCATCCAGCTGCGTCACGGTAGCAGCCTGCTCCCCATGGCGGTAGCGGATCTTCGCTTTGACACGCATAGGCGCATCGATCCTTGCAACTGAGATCAGATTGATCCGGTTTGCGATCAGCTCCGTCGAAAAGAGATCTTCATTTTTTCCAAGTACAACCGTATTGGTTTCAGGCCTGATATCCACGACATACAGCGGATGCTCTGCCGCAATCCCAAGGCCGCGTCTCTGGCCGATGGTATAGTGCACATAGCCCTTATGTCTGCCAAGAACGTTGCCATCCTGATCGATGAAGTCGCCTTCGGGATAGGTCTTGCCGCGGTATCGTTCCATAAAGGAAACGTAATCTCCGTCCGGTACAAAGCAGATATCCTGGCTGTCGTGCTTTTTGGCATTCCGAAAGCCCTCACCCTCGGCGATACTGCGGGTTTCATCCTTTTTGTAGGTTCCGAGCGGAAAGCGTGTATGGGCAAGCTGTTCCTGGGTCATACAATACAGGACATAGGACTGGTCCTTGGACGGATCGAGCGCCTTTTTCAGAAGGTACCTGCCGGCGTTGTCATCATAGTCTATACGTGCATAGTGTCCGGTTACCACCACATCACAGTCCAGCGCCTTCATCTTTTCAAAGAGATGGTAAAACTTCATGCAGCGGTTGCATTCGATACAGGGATTCGGCGTCCTTCCGGCTTCATATTCCCTGACAAAGGGCTCGATCACCTCTTTTTCAAACAACTGCTCGTAATGGAAAATATGATAGGGGATCCCGATGGAATCGGTCACGCTTCTGGCATCCTCTGTGCTTTCTAAGGAGCAGCAGGTATCCAAAAGATCCTGCCCGATCATATCATTTTCATACAGGCGCATCGTGCAGCCCACGCAGTCATATCCCTGCTGCGTCATAAGCTTTGCGGCGACGCTGCTGTCAACGCCGCCGCTCATGGCAATGAGTGCTCGCATTATTGTTTCCCCTCAGTCATGAGTTTTGATTCAAGGTTTCTTCCAGCATGTTTTTGATCTGTTCATAAAGCGCAAGAAGCTGCGGATGCAGATCCTCAAGAACCGTTTCCTCCTGCGCCGAGGCGGCGTCCTCAAGCAGCTTGGAAAGCTTGGCCATCTGGATAAAGCCCGCGGTCTTGGAGGTGGTCTTTAAGGCATGCACGAGGGTGCGGTAGTCCTTCCAGTTTTTGTCTGCATACAGCGTATTCAGCGCATCCCGTTTTGGGGTAAAATCATTTGCATAGTCCCGAAGGATCTCAACATAGAAATCCCGGTCCCCGCCGCAATAGGAAAGACCGCTTTTGACGTCCACATCATTTTGCGAAAGCGTTTCCGTGATGGCATGGAACTGTGCTTCCGGGATCTGATCGCTGCCGTCCGCCCCGCCGGATCCGCCTTCAAAGCCATCCTCGGACTCCGGACCAAACTCCAGAACCTCACCCTCCCAGGTGCCCTGATCGGGCAGGGGATCCAAGGTCTTTGGCTGATCGCTATCGGCCTTTACAGTGGTATAGGAGATCTTGCTCTTGGGCAGGTAGTCTGCCAGCTTTTCCTCCAGCGCCTCTACTTCGATGGGCTTGGACAGATAATCATCAAAGCCTGCCTCCAGGTATTTTTCCCTGGCACCCACGATGGCGTTGGCAGTCAGAGCGATGACAAAGGTCTTCCTGGGGATCAGGTTTTCTTCCTTGAGTTTGGCCAGGGTTTCCAGACCATCCATCTTCGGCATCATGTGATCCAGAAAGACGATGTCATAGGTCTTTTGCTTCATCAGTTCAATGGCTTCCATACCGGAGGAGGCCTGATCGGGCTGGATGCGGTTGCGCTTCATCAGGCTGCGGATGACCTTCAGGTTCATCAGGTTATCATCCACCACCAGAATATCGGCATCCGGCGCACAGATAAAGGTTTCCGCGCCGTCCTCGCCCTTGCTTTTGGTAAGCCGGCCGGTATAATCTCCGATGGGCTCCGGATCCACGATCAGCTGGCGCAGGATGAAGGAAAACTCCGAGCCTTCTCCGTACACACTTTTGACCTCCAGTGTGGTATGCATCATGCGAAGAAGCCTGTTGACAATGGCCATTCCAAGGCCCGTGCCCTCGATGCTGCGGTTTCTCTTTTCCTCAAGCCGCTCAAAGGATTCAAAGAGCTTGCTCATATCCTCTTTCCGGATCCCGATGCCGGTATCCTTAACAGCTACCCGAACTCTGACATAGCCGCTGCTGCGTCCGATATCGGATACGGACAAGGTGACGGAGCCTTTTTCCGTGTATTTTACGGCGTTGGTCAAAAGGTTCATGATCACCTGTGTGATACGGATATCATCGCCCTGCAGTACGGAGGGCAGATTCTCATCGACCTCCACGTGAAACTCCAGTCCCTTGGAGCGGGCTCTCTCGGATACGGAATTGGCCAGATTGTTGATCACACTGGCAAGGTCATAGCTGACGGAGATGATCTCCATCTTGCCGTCCTCGATCTTGGAAAAGTCCAGGATGCTGTTGACCAGAGAAAGCAGTGTCTTTCCCGCATCACGGATATTCATCGAGTATTCGTTGATGTCCCGGTCGGTGGATTCCCGAAGGACCATCTCGTTCATACCCAGGATGGCGTTGATGGGCGTCCGGATCTCGTGGGACATATTGGCAAGGAATGCGCTCTTTGCCTTATTGGCAGAGTCTGCGATCCGGATCTGCTGCTGCAGAGAGGTCGCCATGGTCTGCAGGGAATTGGAAAGGATACCGATCTCATCGGAGCTGTGGACATTGATGTCCTCGCTGTAGTTGCCGTCGGCATACTGCTCTGCAACGGCGGTCATCTTTTTCAAAGGATCGGTGATGGTTTTTACTAAAAGTCTGAACACCACAAGCGCAAAGACCAGTACGATGGTCAGAAGCAGGATCTGGCGCTTCATCAGGCTTGCCTGCGGGGCATTGATCTCATTTAAGGGAGCGTAAACACCCAGGATCATACCGTTTTTCAGTTCCTTCAGGATGATCTTCTGTTCGGTTCCCTCCCGGGATTTGCAGATGATGGATTTGTTATGCGCGATCTTCAGAATGTTGCAAAAATACGTCTGATCAGACAGGGGCAGATCGTCATAGCTGATGCCCTGCGGATAGGCTTCGTGATAGATGATGTTGCCGCTTTTGTCGATCATGAAGGCACTTCCGGTATCATAGAGTCTGACCTGCGAGGTGGCTTCCTTGAGCTGCTCCATGCTGATATCCATACCGATGATACCGACGGTGTAGTTGTTGTAGAAATAGGGAATGATATAGGAGATCATATCCACGCCCAGATTGGCGTTGTAGTAAGGATCCATCCACATGGGCTGTCCGGCACTGATGGGGATGTAGTACCAGCCTACGTGCTCCAGATCGTCCTCTTCATAAAGGCTCATATCGGTCGGAACCGAAGGCTGCCAGGAATCATCACTTAAGTTAATGGTGTACCAGAAGCCGCTGGTGGGACCAAAGTCGTCAGGGTTGTAGCGCAGGTAAACGGACATGGCACCGCGGGTGTTCTCCGCGATGCTCTTGCCCAGTTCGGATACGTCATAGGTATATTTGTCACGTTCCCGGCCATCAGAAAGGAAGGCCGTATAGGTCTCGGCCCTTTTGATGGCGTAATTATAGATGGTATCCACCGACTGCTCCGTGGAGCGGAAATTATCATCAATGATGTTGGTATAATAATCCGCTACGCCCATAAGGATCTTTTCCGAATCCTCATTCAGCATGGTGTTGGTACGGATGGTGGAGGTGACCAAAAATATGCCGCCCATAAATATCATGATCAAAGTCACCACAAGGATGATCTTGGTCTGGATGGATCGCATGGTGTCTCCTTAATTATTTAACCTTGATGGTTATGGTTTTGCTGATGCTTTTCATAGTGCCGTTGGCAGCAACAGTTACCGTAACCTTGAAGCTTCCCTTAGGGGCTTTTTTCTTGATGGTGATCACGCCCTTTTTGGAAACCTTAACGCATTTTTTCAGCTTCGCGGATTTGCAGGCCACCTTGTAGGAAACCTTACCCTTGCTGTTGGTGGTAAC
>JAILHW010000191.1 GCA_024695605.1 Lachnospiraceae bacterium
CGAATGTGGGCAGCTATTGGATGATCCGATAGCTGTCTTTTTTTGTATCCCTTTCAGGCATTTGATGGTAAAATCTAGGTAGGTTTTGCCGGACAAAGTTCGTTACAGATCATACAATGGGGCCGAGATTTGATTGAAAAGGATAAATACCTTAAGTTTCCGGGAACAAAGACAAGGCTGAATCTCGGCCTTTGCGAAGGAGACAGGAAACTGAAGGAAGTCAGGATCAAACCGGTGGGAGACAGATTTGTGATAGACGTGGTGCTGGAAGTGGAAGATTGCGGTATCACACCGGCAGAGAATGATGAGATTCTAAAAGAACTCGGTAAGATGGAGACAACAGATGATCTGCGAGTCATCGCGATAGATCCATGTACTGATAACATAGCTGCGGTAGTCAATAATTTCGGGGATAGACCGTTCCTTATAAAGGGTGGTATCATAAAGTCTGTAAATCAGATGTATAACAAGGAGCTTGCACGTCTTTCGAGTGCAGCAATGCGATGTAACAGAAACCCCATCCGACATAGTCGGTTGTGGGTGGTTCATACATTGATTGAAAAGGAAAAGCAATATGAAAAGGAAAAATGGCCCTATAACCCTCCTTCGAGGGCAAGCTCTGTCCCGGGGATCCATTTTACATCCGATCCCGCCATTCTATGATGCGGAGTCGAGAATCCTGATCTTGGGGAGTTTTCCGTCGGTAAAATCAAGGGAGCAGATGTTTTTCTACGGGCATCCGCAAAACCGCTTCTGGAGGGTGATCGCGGAGGTCTTCGGTGATGAGATCCCGGCTTCGATTCCGGAGAAAAAAGCGTTTTTGAAGAAGCATCATATTGCGCTGTGGGATGTGATAGCCGCCTGTGAGATCGAAGGGTCATCGGATGCCAGCATTAAAAATGTGATCCCGACGGATCTTTCTAGGATCCTGGATACAGCGGATATCTGTGGCATTTTCGTGAATGGAAAAACTGCGGAGAAATATTACAAAAAATATGCGGAAGGAAGCATCAATAAAAAGGCGATCTGCCTGCCATCCACCAGTCCGGCAAATGCTGCATGGCGGATGGAGGCGCTGAGCCGTGCATGGGGCGAGGAAATCAGAAAAGTGTATGCATACGAAAAATCAGAATAACAACCTTGCAGAGATGAAACCTGAGGAAAACAACTTTTTGGAAACAAAAGATATTCGGCAACTGCAGATGTATTTTGCAGAGCGCTGCGAGAGCAACAGAGTTTATCCGATGTCGATTGCAGAGGGCACTCAGGATGGGGATATCCTGTTCGATGATCCGGCGGATCCTCGTGCGGCTTTGTTTTGGCACTATGCGGGATTTGCGTTCTTGTCAGGAAGTATCAACAGGGATTTTCTGCAACCCATCTATCAAAACTATTTTGCCGCTGAACCAAAAAGAAGGTTTGTACTCATTACGGATGATGACAAGGTGGCGGATTTTTTTGCGGACAAAGTAAACATCGGGATGGACAAAAGGGTGGAATACAGGTTTGGCTCGCTTCTGACAGATCAGCCCCGGTGCGGATATGAAATAGTGCGTATATCATCAGACAACTACGATAAACTCCACGGGAGGATCATCCCGGCTTTTTCCTGGACGGGAAAAGAGCAGTATTTACAAAATGGATTTGGATTCGCAGCCCTTGATAAAGACAAAGTGATCGCAGCCGCTTTTTCGGCGGCAGTCAGCAGCAGGGAAGTCGATATCGGGATTGAAACCGATGAAGCATACAGGCATCAGGGATTGGCAAAGGCTCTTGCGGACAGGATGTGCCGCGAGATCCTGGCGATGGGAAAGAAACCGGTTTGGGCGCATTCGGTCAGTAACGAAGGCTCCGGGCATACGGCAATCGGAGTTGGGTTTGTGGAAGAGAAGATCCATACGGTGATCTTTCGAAAATAATGGACCGGGGGTCCAAAATACAGAGAGATGAAGTTTGGCCGAAAAGGCCGGGAAGGTGAAGCGTTATGAAAAAATGGTATGATGAAGAGTATGAATTTACCGTAGAGGTGACCGGTTATTTGCACGGCGATCATACGGAACGATACTGCCGTAATGGGGAAGAGGTCGGAGATGTATACAAGTGCACCTACGGCTGCCCTGTAAATCAGGATGGGTTCGGGATCTGTTCAAAGACCATGATGATGCTTTATCCGTTAATGGAGGCAGTTCGAAGTGGCGGTGATCTTGAAAATCTCGGAGGGGACGGCAAGTACACCAAAACCATCGTATGCCCTGACGGATGCATGATGTTCAGGCTGACAGCAAAGCCGCTCGGAAATGAAAACTTTCACAAGGGAGGGTTCTGGGACTATCCGGATGAAACCCTGTAGAGGATACGCTTTGTATGGATGAAAAAGATTTTGGGGAATACCTGACAGATGCAAGGCTGCATATTAAGACCATTGGCCGGATCGAAGATTATGCAAATGATCATATATACCCCTATGAGCCTACATCTTATTCGGTGCTTGAAAGGCTGGCAGACAGCGGATTGATCCGGGGAGAGGATCATCTGCTGGATTATGGCTGCGGAAAGGGGAGAACCCTGATCTATTTTCACGACCGGATCGGATGCAGGGGAACCGGCGTTGAACTGATGCGTGACTTTTATGAGTTAGCGGTCGCTAACAAAACAGCCTATGAAAAAGATATCTGCAAACCGAAGGGAGGAACGTGCGGGATTGATTTTTCACTCGGAGAGGCACAGAAATATGATGTGCCGGCTTCTGTGAACAGGGTGTTTTTCTTCAATCCGTTTTCAGCGGTCATATTTGACATTGTCATGCAAAATCTGGTGCAGTCTTTTTATGAAACAAAAAGACACATCATGCTGTTTTTGTATTACCCTCAGGATGCATATATCGCGGCTTTGGCGCGAACGGAGGAAGTGCAGTTTTTTGATGAGATTGATTGTACGGATCTTTTTACCGGACGTGATGCGCGAAACCGTATTATGATCTTTGAAATCAATTAAAATGACCCTATGACACTCTAAAGAGTGCAAGCTCTGTCCCCCTGGTTCATATGGGGCGGGAAGTTACTGATAAGGAGATAACAGATGACGAAAGCAGAGATTTATAAGAGGCTGAAAGACCTTCAGGATACCAAATACAGACAGATGCAGCAAAAGATCATTCCCACGGTGCCGGCGGAGTCGATCATAGGAGTGCGGACGCCGGAGCTGAAGATGCTTGCAAAGGAGATGATAAAATCCGGCGGGCATCAGGCTTTTTTGAAACATCTTCCGCATACCCATTTTGAAGAAAACCAGCTCCATGCATTTATTCTGTCTGAATTGAAGGATCCGGATGCGTGCATGGATGAGCTGATAAAATTCCTTCCCTATGTTGACAACTGGGCAACCTGCGATCAGATGTCTCCGAAGATTTTTAAGAAGCATAAGCAGATGCTGCTTGCACACATTAAGGACTGGTTAAAATCCGAACAGACCTATACCGTAAGGTTCGGGGTGGGCATGCTGATGCAGCATTTTCTGGATGAGGACTATGATCCGCGGTATCCGGAAATGGTCGCAAAGCTCAGATCCGATGAGTACTACGTCAATATGATGATCGCCTGGTATTTTGCGACGGCGCTGGCCAAGCAGTATGAAAGCGTGCTGCCATTCATAGAAGAGAAAAGGCTGGATACCTGGACCCATAACAAGGCCATTCAGAAAAGTGTGGAAAGCAGAAGGATCACGGATGCACAAAAGCAATATCTCAGATCGCTGAAAGCAGCAAGAAAGGAAGGAGAAGGGGATGCACTACAAAAATTTTCAAATAGCGGTTTATTTACCCGCATGGGTGGCGCTTTCCATGACAAAGGAGAAGCTGGCCGCAGAGTATGATTTCATCGAGAAGTATATCGGACTGGATAAGGTATATCTGGAAACCCACAGATCAGACATGGATGTCGACCGGGAAAAGATCCTGATGATCAAGTCATTTCTGGAGGAAAAGGGCGTAGTCACAGCAGGCGGGATCACCACAACCATACCCGATCATCAGGGGATGGAGGAAGGAAAACAGAGACTCTTTGACACGTTTTGCTACACGGATCCCGCGCTACGAACAAAGATTAGGGAGATTGCAGAATACACGGCATCCCTGTTTGATGAAGTGATCCTGGATGATTTTTATTTTACCAATTGTACCTGTGAAAGGTGCATCCGGGAAAAAGGAGAGCGGGACTGGGCCGATTTCAGAAAAGAGCTGATGAAGGACGTTTCCGAAAATCTGATCGTAAAGCCGGCAAAGGCTGTCAATCCAAAGGTGAAGATGGTGGTAAAATATCCGAACTGGCGGGAATCCTATCATTTCACAGGCTATCTGCCGGATGAGCAGCAGGACATCTTTGATGCCACCTATATCGGAACCGAAACCAGGAGCCCAGCCTACACCGACCAGCATCTGCCGGAGTACCTCAGTTATTCTATGGTACGCTTTATGGAGCATGCATGGCCCGAAAAAAACGGCGGCGGCTGGTTTGATACCTATCAGTGCTGGTCCGCAGACCGGTATCTGGAGCAGGCTTATCTGACGGCATTTGCCGGCGCGCGGGAGCTGATGCTGTTTCAGTGGGGAGATCTGATCGACAATTATTTCGTTGGCGGAATGGGAATTCAGCTCAAAAAGATAGATGAAATGATGGAGGGGATCGGCAAGCCGACAGGGCTTCCGGTTTATATCCCGCACGGCGTAAATGGCGAAAACCATCTGGAAATGCGCCTTGGAATGCTGGGCATTCCCGTGGATCCGACGCCCTTCTTCCCAAAGGAACAGGACACGCTGCTTTTGACGGAGAGTGCGGCGGCTGATGAGACGGTTGCCGATCAGCTGAAGGATTTTTTGATGGCCGGAAACGATGCGGTCATCACCACCGGCTTTTTGAGAGCTGCAGGTGACAGGATCCGGAAGCTGGGACTGACGGAAGCGGTAGTCACGGACCGGAGTATTCCGGTTACCAGATACCAGATCACGGAGGATGAAGCGGGCTTTATACAGGAGCAAAGACCGATCATTTTTTCGGAGATCATACACGGCAATAATGCTTCCTGGTCCCTATTGAACGGGGGAGACGGTGAGTATCATACACCGCTGATCCTTCGCAGCACCTATGGGAAGGGAAGGCTTTACATTCTTTCAATCCCGGATCATCAGGCCGATCTGTACAGGATCCCCGCCTGCGTTGTGGATGTTCTCAAACAGATCGTATGCAGGGGCGGCTATGTGTCAGGCAGCGGCTGTTCTCTTTTTTCCTATGATGACGGCAGCATGATCTTATACCGCTATGTCAAGGACGAGATCCATCCGCAGCGCGTCAGGATTTATACGGACAAAAAGGCAGCGCGGCTTCGTGATCTTGTTTCGGGGGAAAGCTATCCGGCGGTATTTGATGAAGGGCGTATGCGGGAGGATTTTGCCGCGGAGCTTTCCATGTCATCAAAGAGCAAAAGCACGCATTATGCGTCAGTTGTTCTTCAGCCCGGCGTGTTCCGGAAGCTGAAGTGGGAAACATAAGCGATCATCATATCCCGGCAGACCGGGCAGGAGTGATCTTCCTGCCCGGTTTTTTCATTGAAAGAAGCATGATTTCGTATGAATTTTAATAGAATGAGGATTACGTATTGACAAACTTTGATTGTTGTTTTATATTTATTGTATTACAACAGCTAATACAAAGAATACAAGAAATACAAGGCGCGCAGGAAACACATGTATGGCTGCAAATTTTGATCTGATTCAAGAGACAAGGAGGAAAAACATATGGAATTTACAAAGGTTGGAACCATGCAACTTAGTCTGATCGTATTGGGAGTGGTCATTTTTCTGGTCGTTCCGCTGATCGTCGCCATCGTATGGGTAAAAAAGAAAAACGAGAAAGTGTCATCTGTCATCACGGGAGCGGCAGCCTTTCTTTTGTTTGCGCTGGTTTTGGAAAAACCGATCCAAAATATCCTGGTCTTTCCGGAAGCAATGGGGCTGAGCGCGCATGCGGCATCCCGGTTTTTAAACGCAAGACCGGTACTCTGGGCCCTGGTTCTTGGCCTTTTTCCGGGTGTATTTGAAGAGACAGGGCGGCTTGTGGCATTCAAGAGTGTTCTGAAAAACAGGAAAAACCGTGAGACTTCGATATCCTATGGCATCGGGCACGGCGGGTTTGAGGCGATGCTGGTCCTTGGTGGGAATTTTATTACCTATCTGGTATTTGCAGCAATGATCAACGCAGGGACCTTTGGCGGTCTGGTCGCTCAGATTGCACAGAAGAACCCCGCTCAGGAGGAAGCCGGATATCAGGTGGCTGCCATGATCGCAGCATTTTCAGTAAAGGAACTTTTGGCGGCTGTGATCGGACGGATTTTTGCAATCCTGTATCATACAGGAGCGTCAATTCTAGTTTTTTATGCCTGCAAGGATCCAAAGAAGCTTTGGCTGTATCCGCTGGCAATCCTTCTGCATACGGCTATTGATGGCGTTATGGGGCTGCAGATGGCAGGGGTGCTTTCGTTATCGTCTGAAATGACGGAGATGATCGCTTTGCTCCCGGCGGGCTTGATATTTTTTGCCGCATATTTTCTGCTGTACCGAAAGGACGGAGAGAAGGGGCAGGCCTGATGGAGGAAGGCTTATCGCCGATCATGAAAATGTTTGATTGTGGAAAGACCCTAGTATATAATAGATATCGGGTATCAGTTGTGAGAAGCAAAGGAAAAACGGCATGATTATAAGGATCGATGAATTATCTGATGTGCCCATCTATCAGCAGATCAGAAACCAGATCGTGATGGGGATCTCTTCCGGGGAATTGGAGCCGGAGGAGCAGCTCCCCACGGTGAGGGCCCTTGCCATGGAGATGGGGATCAACACCATGACGGTAAGCAAAGCCTACCAGCTTTTGAAAACGGAAGGCTATATCATGACGGATCGAAAGAATGGAGCAAGAGTCAGAAGCATGATCGAAAAGCAGGGCAGGATGAGCTCTGCCAACCGGTCGGAACTGAAGCGCATCGTATCGGAGGCCTCTCTTTCGGGCGTTCCAAAAGAGGAGCTGCTAAGGCTCATAGACGAGTTCTACGGAGGATGAGAGAATGGCAGATGCATTCAGATGGATTATGTTTCTATGCACGGCGCTCGTGCTTTTATTCAATCTTTTTTATATGTATCCGAAAAAATGGCAGGACCGCAAGATCATCCTCGGGGTAAAAAGCCGCAAAGAGTTTAATGAAGCGGGTGTGGCAGAGAGGATCGAAGCGATCGTGAAAAAAGCGCACCGGCAGGCAGTGATCATCACGGTCGTAGGATTTGTGATAGCTGCGATGCTGCTTTTGATCAGGGGGATGCTGCTGCAGACGTTCTTTTGGATGCTGTTTCTTTTTATCGTGATCATAGGGGGTATGATCCCTTATATCCTTGGACATTCCGCGCTCATGTCGGTGAAAAAGCAGATCGGATTACAGAGCAGTGAGGGCATTTTGCTGGCGGATCTGAAGGTGAGCGGAAATGTACATGCCCTAAGGCCGGCGGGCGTGATCCTGCCGAATCTTGTGGGGCTGATACCGGTGATCCTGTCTTTGCTTTTGGATCTTGGCGTGATACACTTTGGAGAAAGCAGGACCGCGGGAAGCTTTTTTGCAACGATCGTGATCGGCACCTTTTATCTGATGGGAATATTACTTGCCGTGTTTGCGGTTGTGATGGACCGGATGAAAAATGAGGTGATATCCGCCGACAGCGATGTGAATGCGAATTACAACAGAGCCAAAAAGAAAAACCGGGCAGATCTTAGCGTGGGCTTTATCTGGATCAACGTGATCTATACCTTCAGCCTTGCATGTGCATTTTTCTTTTGGTACAGCGAAGCGCTGATCCTGGGCGGAATGCTTGTCTATCTGCTTTTGATCTTTGCGGATATTTTTATTTTCCTGCATTTTGATAAAAAGATTGAGGCGCGTTATATTTCGCAGACACAGCTGGTCACGGATGATGATGCATACTGGATCGCGGGGATGTTTTACTATAATCCGGCGGATAAGCATCTGAATGTGGAAAAGCGTGCCGGCGTGGGAGCAACCGTGAATCTCGCGCATCCGGTCGGAAGGATTGTGGGGATCATTGGAATCGGGCTGTTGCTGGAAACGGTCCTGGCACTTGTGTGGATCGCGTTTTTGGAAACGACACCCATCAGCCTCAGGGTGGAGGATGCAAAGGTGATCTGCCATCAGCTCAGAGATGAATATGTGATTCCGGTTGATGAAATGGACAGCATCGAGTATGGCAGGGATATCAAAGAGCATACCATGATCCGCATCTCCGGCGTGGGGATGGATACGCTTCTGAAAGGAAACTTTTCGGTGGACGGAGTTAGCGGCTGCAAACTATTTCTGAATCCACAAAACGGGGAATACATTAAGATCGTCACAAAGAGCGGTACGACCTACTACGTCAGCGGAGCCAGCGACGACGAGACCACATCTGTCATGACCGCACTAAAATGAACCCCCGGGACGGAACCCCCGGGGGCCAAAAGGAGGGGAATACAATGAGACTGGGAACATCAGCACCACTACAGCACGCCTCACCGGAGGAGTGGGCCGAAAAACAGATCGCCCTGGGATGCAGGACGGTCGTTTTTCCCGTTCAGAGCAATGAACCGGAGAAAAAGATTTTGGCGTACAAGGAGGCTGCGGATGCAGCCGGGCTTTCCATCGCAGAGGTGGGGATCTGGCGAAATGCACTCTCGCCCGATGCAGCGGAGAGAAAGCAGAATCGGGACTACTGCATCGAGCAGCTTCGGCTTGCGGATTATCTTGGGGCAAGATGCTGCGTCAATGTCGCAGGGGCATTCGGACCGCGGTGGGACGGGCCATACCGGGAGAATTATTCCGGGCAGGCGCGCAGAGAGACCATCCAAATGGTCAGAGAGATCATCGATGCGGCAGATGTCAGGCAGACCTATTTTACACTGGAGCCCATGCCGTGGATGATCCCTACGGGTCCGGAGGATTACAAACAGCTTTTGGAGGAAGTGGAAAGAGACCGGTTTGCGGTGCATCTGGATATCATCAATATGACAAGCTCCATAGAGCGGTATTTCCATCCGGAGGAGCTGGTGGATCGCTGCGCAGAGCTTCTGGGAGCGCATATCAAGAGCTGTCACATTAAGGATGTTCATCTGTCCGGAGCTTATACGGCGCAGCTGATGGAATGTGCACCCGGACAGGGAGAATTCCCGATCCGGTATTATGTCGAAAAAATGCACGCTCTGGATCCGGATATGCCTATGATCTTGGAGCATTTGGAAACGGATGAAGAATACATATCATATATGGGGTATTTAAAGGAGGTACTGTATGGGTTATACTAGAATATCTGATGCAAATGAGATCACACAGGAATATATCGATTCGATCCTTGTAGAAGCCAGGTATATTGACTCGGTGATAGCGGATACCACAGTCAGTTTTTTCGGGAAACATTATGCCATGCCTGTTATGACTCCGGCCTTTTCCCATCTGGGCGCTTATAACGGCCGGGAGAAAACCGGACTGGAGGAATACTCGCTTGCCGCAAAGGAATGCGGGATCCTGAACTTTTGCGGGATGATGGAAAATGACATGTTCCAAAAGATCATCGATACCGGAGCCGATACCGTCAGGATCGTAAAACCCTATGCGGATCACGGCAAGATCCTGGACCAGATGCAGTTTGCCGAAGCGGCAGGTGCGGTCGCGATCGGGATGGATATCGATCATATCTTCGGAGAAAAAGGTGCCGATATCGTAGTGGGAGAAGAGATGGCGCCGCAGACTTCGGAAATGCTGCAATCCTATGTAGAGCTGACGAAGCTTCCGTTTGTCGTAAAGGGCGTTTTGAGTGTGACGGATGCCTTAAAATGTGCAAAGATCGGAGCAAAAGCGATCATTGTCAGTCACCACCACGGCAGAATTCCCTATGCCGTTCCGCCGCTTATGGTGCTGCCCGAGATCAAAGAGGCACTTGGGGATTCGGATGTACAGATCATCGTGGACTGCGGGATCGCCTCAGGCGTCGATGTGTTTAAGGCGCTGGCTCTGGGCGCGGATGCGGCAGCAGTGGGAAGATCCATGCTTCCTTCGCTGGAAAAAGACGGCACCGAGGGCGCAGCGGGATTTTTAAGATCTGTCGGGAATGAACTCAGGTATATGATGAGTTGCTGCGGCTTTGCCGCGGTAACGGATATCGATGATTCGGTTTTATATATTTGAGGATTCCACAGAAACGAATAGCGCAATAAATTACAGTTTTAGCTGACTGAAAACAGGGGGTGTGAGGTAAGAGAAGCTGTAAAAGCAGAGGGTATCACAGATTTACGAGCGTTTGACACAGGAGAGTTTTGTCGGATGAAAAAGCTATTGATGCTACAGACAAAGAACAAGAAATACAGGAGAATGATCATTCTGGCGGCAGTTGTCTGCTTTCTTTTGCTGCTGCTGCTTTATATCGGGATCTTGCATAATGATATAGCGGCAGAACGGGAACGGTACAATTATATCGCCAGGAATGAAGCGGAGCATATCATAACGCTTGTGGATTGCGTGATGGCCCGGACCAGCACCCTCAAGGCACTGGTGCAGGACAACGACGGAGAGACCGAATGGTTTGACAAGGTAGCCGGAGACTTGTATGAGGCCGTGATAGAGGAAACGGGCGTTTCTTTGAAGAATTTCGCGCTAGCGCCGGATGGCGTTGTTTCGGATGTCTATCCTTTGGAGGGAAATGAAAAGTTAGTCGGATTTAACTTTATGGATACCTCTAAGAAAGGGAATGCAGAGGCAAAGGAAGCTTATGAAAAAGGGAAAACCCTTTTGACCAATCCCTTCGAGCTGGTGCAGGGCGGGGTCGGAATGGGAGGCCGTTCTCCGGTCATTCTGAAGGACGAAGACGGGGAGAGGCTCTGGGGCCTTGTAACCGTTACCATCGACTTTGAGAATCTGGTTGATGTATTGTATCTTCAAAATCTGGAAGGCATGGGCATCGAATGTGCGATATCCTATATCGATCAGGATGGCAGGCCGAACAGGATGTATGCGATCGGTGATCCGGGAAAGCATTCTGTCAGCTACCGGTTCGGCGTCCGCAATCTGACATGGCAGATCGATGTGGCTCCGGAAAAAGGATGGATCACTCCCTGGAGAGTGGGCATATCTTTGGTGATCATCCTGGTGCTTTCGGTACTGGGCGGGATCATTGCCAATATGGTGATTGTTCTGCATGAAAACAATGCCATGCTGCGGATGCTCTCTGTAACGGACGGTCTGACCGGCTGTCTGAACAGAATGGCTTATGAAAAGAAGATCGATGAAATTTCCGCCGACGGGTTCGGTGAGGATTATATTTACATTTCGGCAGATGTGAACGGTCTGAAGCAGTGCAACGATACGCTGGGGCATCCTGCCGGTGATGAGCTGCTGGTCGGTACAAGCAGCTGTATGAAGGAGGCCTTCAGCCCTTACGGAGAGCTGTACCGGATCGGCGGAGATGAATTTGCGGCGATGATCCGCACGGACAAAGAGACGCTTGATACGGCCGTGAAGCAGGCAAGGGATCTGATCGCAAAATGGAAGGGTGTGACGGTCAAAGAAAGCTCGGTTTCCTTTGGCTATGCCATGCATTCCGAATTTCCGGATGCCACCATCGAGCAGCTGATCAAGCTTGCAGATGACCGGATGTATGAGGAAAAACGGGTCTATTATCAGGATCACACAAGGTAAAAACGGTCGGCACGGTTTCGAGGGTTTGTGTTGTGAAGTATATGCCAAAGTGCTAGAATAGGAGAGGATCATGGCATATTTGATCGGGCTTGTGCTCGTTGCCTGTTTCATTTTCAGATTGTTTTTGTTTTTTCTGAGAAGATCGAGACTGTCCTTTGCGACCATGCACAGGATCGATCGGATGGAGGGCGCGGATTTCGAAGCGTATCTGGCAGTCAAGCTGCGGGAAAAGGGCTACAAGGTGACGTTTACGCCGGCCACCGGAGACCAGGGCGCAGATCTGATCATCGAAAAGCGCAGGCAGAAGACCGCCGTACAGGCAAAACGATATGAAGGCAAGATCGGAAACAGCGCGGTACAGGAGGTCATAGCGGGAATGGCTTATTACGACTGCGACCATGCGATGGTCATTACCAATTCGGAGTTCACCCCTGCCGCCGTCAAGCTGGCGGAGAAATGCAACGTGGAGCTGTGGGACAGGGAGATGCTCAGAAAAAAGTTTCACATCGCTAACTAAGATGTGATCACGGAAAGACGACTATGGCTGTAAAAAATTATAAAATGATCATCAGCTATGACGGCACCAGGTATTTCGGCTGGGAGCACCAGCCAAACCGGGAAACGGTGCAGGGAAAGCTGGAAAGCGTCATTGGCAGGATGGTGGAAAAAGAGGTTGAGGTACTGGGCGCCGGAAGGACGGACGCCGGGGTACATGCACAGGGAATGTGCGCACATGTCCTGCTGGATACGGAGCTTTCACCGGATGAGATCCGGGATTATTGCAACCGCTATCTGCCGGATGATATTGCAGTTGTCAGACTGACAGAGGCTTCGCCGCGGTTTCATGCCCGCTATAACGCTACCGGAAAGACCTACCGATATACCATTTATAACGGAAAGACGAAACCCGTCTTTGACCGTAAATATGTCTGGACCATCGAAGAGGAGCTGTCTGTTGAAAGGATGCAGCAGGCCGCGGGCTATCTGCAGGGCAGGCATGATTTTGCGGCCTTTTGCAAGGCGGCGGGGAAAAACAAAAGCACAGAGCGCAATGTGGACCGGATCGATATCAGAAGAAAAGGGGAGTATTTGATCCTGACCTTCCACGGAGATGGTTTTTTACGCAATATGGTACGCATCCTGACCGGCACCCTGGTGGCGGTGGGAAGGGGCGAGATCGAACCGGAGACGGTAAAGACCTATCTGGCAGAAGGGGACCGGAGGGCAGTTCCGGCTACCGCACCTGCCCAGGGACTTTGCCTGATAGAAGTGGACTACGATTGAAAGGAACGCTTATGAAATACATTTCATGGAACGTAAACGGCCTTCGGGCCTGCCTGCAGAAGGGCTTTCTGGATTTTTTCAAGCAGGCGGATGCAGATGCCTTCTGTCTGCAGGAGACCAAGATCTCCGAGGGACAGGTCGAGCTGGATCTGGAGGGCTATCATCAGTATTACAACTATGCCGAGAAAAAAGGATATTCCGGAACGGCGGTGTTTACCAAAAAAGAGCCCTTATCTGTGACCTACGGCCTCGGGATCGAAGAGCATGATCATGAGGGGCGGGTGATCACCTGCGAATTTGAGGATCACTATCTGGTCACGGTATATACGCCCAACTCCAAGCAGGAGCTTTTGCGGCTGTCGTATCGATGCGAGTGGGAGGATGCCTTTCGGGAGTATCTGCTTTCGCTGGATGCCAAAAAGCCTGTGGTTGTCTGCGGAGATATGAACGTGGCAAAAGAGGAGATCGATCTAAAGAATCCTTCCTCCAATCACCACAATGCCGGGTTTACCGATGAGGAGAGAGAAAAGAT
This sequence comes from Lachnospiraceae bacterium, assembly GCA_024695605.1. GTDB lineage: Bacteria > Bacillota > Clostridia > Lachnospirales > Lachnospiraceae > RGIG7926. The sequence continues at coordinate 13,589 of JAILHW010000191.1, forward strand.
GCGCACCCTTCTGGCGTCCGGGTTTACCGATACCTTCCGGTATTTCTATCCGGATCAGGCCGGGATCTATTCCTGGTGGTCCTATCGGTTTCAGGCACGTGCTAAGAATGCAGGGTGGCGGATCGATTACTTTTTGGTTTCCGACAGGATGAAGGACAGACTGCAGGATGCGAAGATCCATACCGATATCATGGGCTCGGATCACTGCCCGGTGGAAGTGATGTTTGACTGAAATACAGCAAGGCTAAAGGAGAAGAAGCAATGAAACGGGAAAGAGCAGAGCAAAGGGGAATCAACAAGCATGTGGCAGGTCTGATCAGACTGCTTGTGGCAGGCCTTCTGGCAGTGGCACTTTTGGCGGTGCTGCCGCCCAAGGATACCCGGGCAGCTGCGCATCTGAACAAGTATAGAAAGACCCTGTATCAGGGAGAAAGCTTCCGCTTACAGCTGTTGGAGGCAAACGGAACGGTTACCTTTTCCTCTTCCAACAAGAAGGTGGCAACGGTAAACAAAAACGGGAAGGTCCGTGCCAAGAAACGCGGCACGGCTGTGATCACGGCTAAGGTGGGACAGACCACTCATACCTGTACCGTCAATGTGCACAATGTCAGGGATACCTATATGAGCCGTACCCGTACCCTGATCAATCTGGAGCGCCGTAAATACGGTCTGACAGGTCTGGATTATGACAGGTATCTGCAAAGTGCTGCCAGGATCCGGGCCAAGGAGCTTGCCACCTCCTACAGCCATATCCGTCCCAACAAGACCCAGTTTACCTCGGCCATCAGCCTGAAATACAACTTCGGTTATTATTGTTACGAGGTCATCGGCAGGAAATTCACCTCGCCGAAGAAGATTGTTTCCGCCTGGATGAGCAACGCCGATACCAAGAAGGCCATCATCGGAAAGGGCTATGAGGATGTGGGCGTCGGCTACTATGTTGCGGAAGACGGCACCGAATACTGGTGCGCCATTATGTCTGCAAAGAAATAGAAAAGGTTTTGACCACATGCAAATCAGCTGCCGCCGAAAGGCGGCAGTTTTGTAACACGACCCTTCGTGGGACGAGGAGGTATTCCGACGATGGCGGACAGGCCAATGAGCAGGAAAAGTAAAAAAAATAACAGTCTTACATACATCAACAGAATGCGTTCGCTGATGCTTATCGTATATACGGCGATCGTTGTTACGGCCATTATGCTGGTTTCGTATATAACGGCTGAAAAGACGAACCGTGTTTTCGTACAAAAGGTCAACAGTCTGACCTCATCCCTCAGTATGCAGATGAAACTGAATCTGGAAGAGTACATTGACCGGATGGAGACCATCGCAACCCTTGCTTTTGCCGAAGAGCTTGCCTATACCTATGATGCGACGGATCCGGATAATGATGAGTACGAATCCATCAATATCGAAAAAACCGTCACGGATAAGCTCTATAGCCTGTGTATCATGGATAACTTTGTGGATTATGGTATTGTTTACGGCAATGGCCGTACCGTGGGAAAGATCTCCAACGGTACCTCCACGCTTTTTGGCGACGGACTCTATGAAGAGCTCAGCTCCATGATCGCAGGTACGAAGTCCGACAGCATATGGTTTACCGGATATGGCGGAAATTATAAAAGGATCTACTATGTGAAGCGGGTGCATGAACATGCGGTTCTTTTTATTTCCTTTTATGCAGATGAGTTGAATGAAGTCTTTGATAATCCCGAAACACTTGCGGACATGAGTATCTACCTGGTCAATCAGGACTATAATATCCTGTATGCAAAATCGGGAGAAGAGGTCGGGGAGTCTCTTCCGGAGGATCTTCTGAGCAGGATTGAAAACAGGGATGCAGCTTCCTTTATGGACAATGAGTATCTGGTTTCGGTGAATAAATGCAATGACTGGTATGTGGTATGTTCCATACCGACGCCTCTTATCATGGGGGAGATCCGTGATATGAAAAAAAGTATCTATCTCATTGCATTGGTTGCAGCCCTGCTGGCGATGCTGGCCTGTGATTATCTGACCCGGCAGCTGGTAAAACCGGTCCGTGATATGGTGGCGGATCTGGATGAAAAGGCAATGCGTGACCGGCTTACCGGTATTTTCAATAAGTTGACCTTTGAGGAGCTTGCCACAAACAGTTTGGCCAACTCCCTCAAATCGGAAAAACGAGTACTTCTGATCCTTGATATAGATGATTTCAAACAGGTGAATGACACCCTCGGACATGCCGGAGGGGATAGATTGTTGGAACATATGGGGGCCAGTCTTCGGAAGGTCTTTTCGGATGACGATTATCTGGGACGTATCGGCGGAGATGAGTTTGCGGTCCTTATGCATTCTGTGGCAGAGTATCAGGGAAATATCTCCGAGTATGTCGAGGAGAAGTGCAGCTCGCTTATGGAGGAATTTGCCCGGAACGATATCGTCCGTGATGAGAAGTGCCATGTTTCGATCAGTATCGGAATCGCGGAATCACCAAAGCACGGAAAAGATTTTGATACCCTGTATCATAACGGAGATAAGGCACTGTATAAGGCAAAGAATTCGGGGAAAAACCAATATTGCTTTTATGATGCATCCATGGAAGGGAGCGAAACAAAGTGAAGAAAAAAGCATTAGCAGTATTTCTTGCATTGGCAATGGCATTGCTCTCTGCCTGCGGCAACGAGCAGGTCATTCATGAACAGACGGAACAGACGAAAATAACCCTTTCCTGGTGGGGGAATGATGCCAGAAATGAATATACCCTCGCGGCAGTAAAGCTGTTTGAAGAGAAATATCCCGGGATCAAGGTGAAATGCAGCTATACGGAGTGGTCTGGTTATGAAAAAAGAAATCAGGCGCGTATGTTTTCCGATACAGAGTGTGATGTCATGCAGATCAATGTAGGTTGGCTGGCCCAGTATTCGCCCGATGGTAAGGGGTATTATGATATAGAAAAACTGTCTGATACATTTGATCTGTCCAACTTTGATGAGGATATGCTAAACTGCGGCAGACGCAATGGGATCCTGAACGCGGTTCCAATAGCTATGAATGCAGAGACGATCTATATCAATAAATCCATTTACGATCGTTATGATCTTGCGGTTCCGAAGACCTGGGATGACTTTTTTAATGCCGCCAAAATCATGAAAAAAGACGGGATCTATCCGCTGGCCGGAGCCACCAAGAGCATATGGCTTTTTTGCATTGCATATGTTGAACAACAGAAGGGGAAGACCTTTTTCAATGATAAGGATGAGATCACATTTGATGAAAAGGATTTTGAAATGATGATCGACTTCTACAAAAGACTTGTAGAGGAAAGTGTGATCCCGAAGGTTGAGGATTTTCAAAGATACCAGATCGATAACGGGGTCTATGCGGGAACAGTGGCCTGGGTCAGTGATGCAATGAATTATTTTCAGGCTGTCATTGATGAGGGAAGTGAAGTGGTAGTGGCTGATTATCCTGTTTTGGGTAACGTCAAAAGCGGCACGGGGTGGTATGAAAAACCCGCAACGATGTATGCGATCAGCGAACATACCGAGCATCCGAAGGAAGCGGCTTTGCTACTGGATTTTATGATGAACAGCGCAGAGTGGGCTGAGCTCCAGGGAATCGAAAAAGGAATTCCCGTAAGTCGTTCGGCCAGAGACCATCTCGAAAAGGCCGGTCTTATGAGCGGTATCCAGTACGAGGCGTCCCGGGTTATGGAGCAGAATGAAGAAATTAAGCCCATGAATTCCCATATCGAAGAAGAAGGGTTGTATCAAAATTTTATCGATGCCTGCGATAAGGTGATTTACGAAAAGAGTACGGCTGAGGAAGCAGCAAAGCAGCTGACAGAGCTATACAGGACTATCATCTGAATACGATAGAATACTCCCTGTGAAAAACCTCTTCCGGATGCAGACGGTTTCCGTATTCTCGGTCTTCCAGACTGCCTTCAAAATCATCGCTGTCAGTCCTGCCACACCAGGGTTCGATACAGATGAAGGGGGCATGTTTCCCAACCGGGGACCAGATGCCCACAAGTGGGGTATCAAAAGAAACGATCAGGTATTCTTTGTTATTTGGATCGATCAGGGATACCCTGTCGGTCTGCATATTTTCCGCGATCAGGGCATCGCCTGCAAACAGATCATCGGAAGGGATCAGGCAGCCGTCCGACAGCGGGATCACAGTTGTTTCGGAGCCTACATTTCCACCCGTTGTAATGGGGCGTATGGTAAGAGAAGAGAGAGGACTTTGGTTTTTCATAAACCGGATCCTGTATTGATCCCAGGATCCCATACCGTCTATGGGGCACATAAAAGCCGGATGCCCGCCGATGGAGAAATACAGATCCTGGTCATCCGTATTTCTGACAGTCCAGCCCACCAGGACCTCATTTCTTGCGATCCGATAGGAAACTTCAAGAGTGAACCTGAACGGGAACACCTTAAGGGTTTCCTCGGTTTGTGTAAGAACATAGGTGATACTGTCTTCCTTGAGTTCCTTAACGGTAAAATCCATGTCACGGGCAAAGCCGTGCTGGCCCATAGAGTAGACCTTTCCGTCATAGCGATACTCCTTATTCCTCACCTGCCCGACGAAGGGAAAGAGGATGGGCGTTCTGCGACCCCAGTAGGAAGGATCCCCATGCCAGATATATTCGATGCCGTCTTTTGTGCAGGACATGATCTCGGCACCGCTGGTAGATGTGATAAGTTCCAATTCTCCTGTTTTTAATATGGTTTCCAAGGATGATACCTCCTATAGCATTTGTTTTTTTTCACGCCTTAATTATAGCAAACCGGACGGGGGTGTGTATAGCGGAAAATAATAAGGGCATATTGTGAAATGATGCGAAAGAAAATATAATGATACCTGACTTTCGGGGGTGAGAAGAAAAATATAGTGCTAAGCCACAGATTAAAACCTGTGACTTAGCATTTTTTTAATCTGACCATTCGACAGAAAATAGGATGTAAGAGGGAGAACTGTTTTCTTTGTAAGGTCCTTTATG
>JAILHW010000207.1 GCA_024695605.1 Lachnospiraceae bacterium
TCCGACTGGCTTCACAGCTACAAGCCGGAAGAGCTGTTCGATGAGGAAGGCCATGTGATCGATGAGATCAAAGAACTTTGCCCTGTAGGCGATGCAAGACTGGGTATGAACCCTCACGCAAACGGCGGAAAGCTCCTTCGCGACCTTCGACTTCCCGATTTCAGATCCTATGGATTTGACATTGAAGCACACGGTGCCAAGGAAAGCCAGGATACCGCAAATCTTTCCAATTACATCCGTGATATCTTCAAGCTGAATGCAGAAGCTAAGAACTTCAGAATCTTCTCACCCGATGAGAACAACTCCAACCGTTTCACCTCCGTATTCGAGGTAGAAAACAGAGACTGGAATGCAGAGCAGTCTGATCTGGACGATCATCTTTCCAGATTCGGCCGCGTTATGGACTCCATGCTTTCCGAGCATATGTGCGAAGGCTGGCTGGAAGGCTACCTTCTGACCGGACGCCACGGCTTCTTTAATACCTATGAGGCATTCTCCAGGATCATCGATTCCATGGGTGCTCAGCACGCAAAATGGCTGAAGGTTTGCAACCAGCTGCCCTGGAGAGAGGAGATCGCTTCCCTGAACCTCCTGATGTGCTCCACCGTATGGCAGCAGGATCATAACGGCTTTACCCATCAGGATCCCGGCTTTATGGATCACATTGCAAACAAGAAGGCTGACGTGGTTCGTATTTACCTGCCTGCAGATACCAATACCCTTCTGTCCACCATGGATCACTGCCTGAGAAGCCGCAACTATGTCAACGTTGTGATCGCTTCCAAGCATCCCCGTCCGCAGTGGCTGTCCATGCCGGAGGCTGTAAAGCATTGCACACAGGGTATCAGCATCTGGAACTGGGCTTCCAATGATCAGGGAAAAGAGCCCGATATCGTATTTGCAAGTGCCGGCGAGACTCCTACCCTGGAGGCTCTTGCAGCAGTATCCATTTTGAGAAAAGAGCTTCCCGACATAAAGATCCGCTTCATCAATGTAGTCGATCTGTTCAAGCTGGTTCCGCAGAACGAGCATCCTCACGGACTTTCCGATGCAGAGTACGATATGCTCTTTACCACGAACAAGCCTGTCATCTTCAACTTCCACGGCTATGCAACGCTCATCCATGAGCTGACCTACCGCCGTCACAACAACAGGCTGATGCACGTACGCGGCTACAAGGAGGAAGGTACCATCACCACCGCCTTCGATGTACGCGTACAGAACGACATCGATCGCTTCCATCTGGTTCAGGATGCATTAAAGTTCCTTCCCCAGCTTGGAAACAAGGGTGCTTACCTGTATCAGAAGATGAGCGACAAGCTGGTTGAGCACAAGCAGTACATTCATGACTTCGGTGTAGATCTTCCTGAGGTTGTGGACTGGAAATGGGAAGATATCAACGAATAATCCCCATCCATAAGACTTCTTTAAAAGGACCTTGGCACTTTTGCCGGGGTCCTTTTTGATTCTGTTTCTCAAATCCACCGATTTATTGTATAATGAAAAAAGGGCGGAAAACCGCCACTATAAAAAACGACATAAGGAGGATATTTCTATGGCAAAGACGCTACAGGATATCAAGAAGTTGATCGAGGATGAGGGCATCCGCATCGTCGATTTTAAGCTGACTGACATTGACGGCAGATGGCGGCATCTCTCCATTCCCGCCGAACGTCTGACGGAGGATACCATGACCTATGGTATCGGCTTTGACGGTTCCAACTACGGGTATGCACCGGTTGAAAACAGCGATATGGTATTCATTCCGGTTCTGGACTCTGCCGTGATCGATCCCTATGCAGAGATCCCCACCCTGTCGATGATCGGAGATGTGCGCATCATCGACCTGCCGGATAACCGGCCCTTCGATCAATATCCCAGAAATGTAGCGATCCGCGCCCTGGAATATATGAAGGAACTCGGCGTTGCCGATCAGATGATCATCGGACCCGAATATGAATTCTATATCTTTGACAGCGTCTATTACAACGTGGATTCCCATCACGTTTCCTCCGAGCTCTTTTCCTCCCAGGCAAGCTGGGCTTCGGATGATGAGGATAATAACAACGGCTACCAGCTCGATCCCCACAAGGGCTATCACACCACCCTGCCCATGGATGTCAACAATGACCTTCGAAGCAGGATGTGCCTGACCATGCAGGACTGGGGCATCGCCGTAAAGTATCACCATCCCGAGGTCGGCGGAAGCGGCCAGATGGAGATTGAGGTGGAGCTGGGTGATATGTTAAAGCTTGCGGACGATACCATGAGCGCGAAATACATCATCAAAAACGAAGCGGTAGCGGACGGCTGCACCGTTACGTTTATGCCCAAGCCTCTTGCCGGAGAAGCCGGAAGCGGCATGCACGTTCACATGCTTCTGAAAAAGGACGGAAAGCCCGTCTTCTATGATGAGAACGGATATGCGCAGCTGAGCAAGGAGGCCCACTGGTTCATGGGTGGTCTGTTAACCCATGCAAGATCCCTGTGCGCCATCACCAATCCATCCACCAACTCCTACAAGAGACTGGTTCCCGGATTTGAGGCTCCGGTTACCATCGGCTATGCCATGGCAAACCGCAGCGCCGTGATCCGCATTCCCGCTTATGCAAAATCTCCCAACGCAAAGCGTTTTGAGCTTCGCAATCCCGATGCCACCTGCAATCCCTACTATGCTTACGCAGCGATCCTGATGGCAGGTCTGGACGGCATCAAAAAACAGATCGATCCCCATGCGGCCGGCTGGGGTCCCTATGATTTCAACCTCTTTGATCTGCCGGAGGAGGAAAAAGCCAAGCTCACAGGCCTTCCCACCTCCCTTCCGGAAGCGATCAAGGCCCTGCAGGACGATCACGACTATTTGACCGAAGGCGGCGTTTTCCCGCAAAGACTTCTGGACCAGCTCATCGCAAGAGAGAGCAAAACCGCCTCGGAGATTTCGAAGATTCCGCATCCTGTAGAGTTTGCTTATTACTACGATTTATGATTCACAG
>JAILHW010000208.1 GCA_024695605.1 Lachnospiraceae bacterium
CAGAGGCATCTGAAGCCGAGCCGGAAGATGCCAAGATCGAAAACGCCGGGGAAGCTGCATCGTCAGAAGCGGGCGAAGAAGCGGCACAGGAACCTGCCCCGGAAGAAGCATCAGAGGAGCAGACACAGACTGTAGAAGAAACTGCTGAGGAAGAGACAGTACAGGAGCCTGCCGCCGAAGAGGAGCGTGATATCGACGCCATGTTTGCAGCCCTTCAGGAGCAGCAGCAAGAAGAAACCGCCGAGGCCGAAGAAGCTGCAAATGATGAATCAGAAGCAGGGGAGGTATCCGCGGAAAACAATACAGAAGAGGATGCTGCAGAAGAAGCATCTTTGGAGTCCATGAGGATTACCTCCGAGGACGGAGAACTGGATATTGAGGCTATGTTTGCAGCCCTGCAGCAAAAGCAGGCCGCGCAGGAAACAGAAGAGACCGAACAAGCAGAGGCATCGGAGGGTGAGCTGGATATCGATGCCATGTATGCCGCCATGCAGGCGGAAGGAGAAGGTGCAGAAGGCGCCGCCAACGGGGAAAGCCCGGGCCGAAAGCCCAAGGGGCCGGGTCCTCTTGCAGTGCTGATCTCCAGGATCAAAATCCCGACCCTTTTATATAAGCATAAGATCATTTTGCTGACGGTAGTTCCTTCGGTTGTGATCCTGATCCTTTTGATGATGATCAGCAACGGAATGATCAAAAAGAGCCTGGAGAAGGAGATTGCAAATTCTCTGGAGCTTGGGGTATCCTCCGTGGAGCTGACCTATGCAAATCTCTATCCCGGAAATTATGCCATCGACAATGCGGGAATCGCCAAGAAGGGAGATCAGAAGCTCTCCGAAACCATGGAGATGCTGCAGTTTCTGAAGGATCGGAGCGGCTATGACATTTCCCTGTATGTCGATGTATGGGGCAAGAGAAGCCGGCTGATCACAACCCTTTGTGACAAGGACGGAACGCTCCTTCGGGGAACGCAATTAGATGCTGAGACAGAGGAGCTGATCTTTGCCAAGCAGAAGGTCTATCTTCCGAATACCAAAATCGGAGGGCAACGCTACTATGTGCGGTATCAGCCCATCACGGATCAAAACGGCACTGTGATCGGTGCGATCGAAATCGCAAAGGATGCCAAATCCGCAAGGGGCGGGATCGCAAAGGCCAATCTGGTGATGATCCTTGTATGCCTTCTGCTTCTGGCGATTGCCGTAGCCCTGATCCTTTTGATGACAAAAGCCCTGATCGGCGGGATCGATACCATCAAGGGACTGCTGGAGGCCATCACAAACGGAAACCTTTCCTCGGGAAGTGTGGATTACAGTCTGAAAAACCGGAAAGATGAGCTGGGCGATATGTACACAAAATGCGTGCAGCTGCAGTCCGATCTGACAGCGTTTGTCCGCAATGTCAAAGAGACCGCTGACGATCTGGATACCTCGGCGGAGGTGCTGTCCGAGATGGCGGCAAATACCTCCCGGACCGTTGACAGCGTTTGTCAGTCTCTGGATGCGGTAGCACAGGGATCGGTCACCCAGACGCAGGAAACCGATGAAGCAAAGTACACTATGGCGCAGATCGGGGAACAGATCTCCCTGATGCGTCAGGAGATCGATATGCTGGCAACCAGTAGCTCCAAAATGTCGGATGCGGAAACGGCAGAGGAGCGGATCATCGAGCAGTTGAACGAATCCACCGAGGATATGATCAGCGTGATCACCAAGGTTTCCGGACAGTTCCTTGCGCTCGATACCACGATCCAGTCGATCCGAAAGGCAACCGGTGTGATCCAGGATATCGCGGACGAAACGGATCTGTTGTCCCTGAATGCTTCCATCGAAGCGGCAAGAGCCGGAGAAGCCGGAAAGGGCTTTGCCGTGGTGGCCCAGCAGATCAACAAGCTGGCAGAGCAGTCCAATATCTCTGCACAGGAGATCGAAGCGATCATCGTTGGTCTGTTATCCGAATCCGAGCAGATGGCAGAGACCATGAAGGAAATGCGCCATGCCATCAATCAGCAGCAGGATAAGCTGGACGAGACCATGGATCAGACGGCAGCGGTGGCAAGAGGAGTAGCCAATTCGCTCTCCAGTATCGAGACCATCCGGTCCAAAACCGCACTTCTGGACCAGTCCTCAAAGGCCATTGTGGATGTGGTAGGAGATCTGACGGATATCTCCCGCCAGAATCAGTCAGCCACCAACGAAACCATGTCGAATGCGCAATTTATGACCAGCACCATGATGCGGCTTGAGACTTCTGCCCAGTCCTTCAGGAAGCTGTCCGAACAGATGAATGAAACACTGTCCCGGTTCTCGGTATAACAGGGCGGTTTTCAGGAAATACAAAAAATAACCTGAAGGGCATAAAAATCCCTAAAGGGCATAAAGGAGAAGAGAGTATGAAAGCAAAAACTGCAACCAAGATCTTGCTGACCATGATGTTCTCATTTGCGATGCTCTTCCTGTTTGTGGGGGACGTATCCGCAAAGGAGGCAAAAACCAGTACCTATGTGCTTGATGCCAAGAGCGGAGTAGGGTATCAGACGGCCTTTCGGGCGACGGCAAATGATCGCTTTAACTCCACGACCATTCTGCTGCCGACCAATGACTGCACGGTGTCGGTAAAGGCTACCGGCGGAGTTGTGGCAAAGGTCACATACACCTCCCAGATGATCGGAGAAAACACTTTTACCAGCAACTCCAATATCACGGATAAGGAGGGAAAAGAAATTCCTTTTAAGGGCGCTGCCTCAATCAGCGTATTTTCCACCAAGGATGGGACCTATGATCTCAATGTCACTGTAAAGAGGGGTAAGAAACAACTGACCAAAAAAAAGATCAAAGTGATCTTCGGCTATACCACAATGATTGAGAAGATGAGCTATGCGGGAAAGCAAATCTTATTTTCCAACCTTGTAACCTCAAAGGGGTCGGGAAAGTTTTCCGTTAAGGTCGGTAAGGATTTTGCACTGAAAAAGATCGAATACGGCGGCTATGATGCAAATGGAGAGGTGCAGTATAAGACGACCAAGAACAACAAAAAGATCACGCTTAGCGGGCAAAAGAATTTTTCTAAGATCGATTATTCCTACGGATTTGATGATCCGGATTCCAACTATGGATATGAAAGCGGACAGGATGTTACGTATATTTATCCTGTTACGTTTGTCAGGATCACAGTACTGGATAAAAAGCTCGGCGTTGTGGAAACAAGTGTCATAGAGCTGTTTAAGAAATAAGGGAGGAAACTATGATGCGTGGAAATATGATCAAAAAAACCTGGATCAAAACAGCAGCAGCGGCTGTTGCATGCGCTGCTTTATGGATCATGCCGGTACAGGCTGAGTATGTACATGATGACGTAAACGGAGTCAGCTACAATGACAGGGAAACACTGTCCGTGGATTATGCCTATGACTATGCAAGAGGCGGCGGCACCTGGACCGATGTACGTGTCTCCAATGACGGAGACACCATCGGAAACGTACAATCCTCCAGTCCGAATCTGATCGCGCAGATCACGGAAAAGCATTATTCCAAGAGCAAAGAAAAGGATTACAGTGCAAGCCCTTATGATGAGAATCAAAAATACATCGGTTATCCCGTTGTAACCAAGATCAAACCCGGCGAAACAAGGATTTCCTTCTTTGCAAAAAAAGCCGGAACCTATAAGGTCAGCTTTGATGTGATCAAAAAGGATGGAAGTATCAGATGTAAAAAGTACATTACCGTTACAACAAATTACACCTATGATACGCCTATAAAAGAAGTCAGATACGCAGGTAAATTGGTTTATGACTATGGCCCGTATATCACCAAGACTTCGGGAAAGATTTCCGTTAAGATGAACAAGGGCTTTAAGCTGGTCCGTATAGAGATCGGAAAGCCTGACAGCACCGGAAGCTATGTTTACAAAAAGATCAAGAACAATGCCAAGATCAAGCTGGTGACCAAGAATGTTTATACCCAATCGTCCTCTGATATGAAGCAGAGCTATAATGCGCTGTTCCCGGAAACCGCAATCCGTGTTTATTACATCAAGAACAAGGATAAGACGGAGAGCTATACCACCTATGACCTTTATACGATAAATAAAAAATAAGCATGTGTCATATGCACAAAAGAAGGAAGAATAAAAAGAACGCCCGGAGCCTGGCTTCGGGCGTTTCGGGAGTTTTATGAGTAGTCAAAACAAAGCAAGCAGCAGACGTGGAAATTTCGTGATGCAGGCAGGCGTTCTGGCGATGGCCGGGATCATCGTCCGCATCATAGGCATTTTATACCGGGCACCTCTGACGGGGATCATCGGTGATGAGGGTAACGGTTACTATACCCATGCCTATAACATCTATACCATCATTCTGCTCATTGCATCCTACAGCATCCCCTCTGCCATGTCCAAGGTGGTAGCCCAGTACCTTGCGGTGGGAGAGAACAAAAATGCGATGCGGATCGTCCGGATGGCCTTTTTTTATGTCGTGGTCGTTGGCGGTGCGGCATCGGTGCTGACCTGGTTTGGAGCCCCCTTTCTGGTGGAGAGCAGGTCCGTTCCCGTACTTCGGATCTTTACGCCCACGATCTTTTTATCCGGTATCCTGGGCGTGCTGAGGGGCTTTTTCCAATCCTTTAAGACGATGGTGCCCACCTCGATCTCACAGATCATCGAGCAGATCCTCAATGCCTGCGTATCCGTGTTTGCGGCCTGGCTTCTGATCCGCCTTTCCGGTGCGGCCGATCCGTCCGTGATCGCCATGCGGGGTGCCATGGGAAGCGCTCTGGGAACGGGGAGCGGTGTGCTGATCGCCCTTTGCTTTCTGTTGTTTATCCTGCAGCGTTACAACGGCAGAATACGGGATGGTCTGAAAAACGGGGACAAAGGCGCGTATCATATTCTGACAAACAAAGAGAGCATGAAGGTGATCCTGACGGTGGTCACACCCTTCATCCTTTCCACCTTCATCTACAATTTTTCCACCTCACTCAACCAGACCATTTATACCAAGATCATGAAGCTGCACTATCACATGACGGAGGCCAGGATCGCAACCAATTACGGGATCTTTGCGGGAAAGGCCGTGGTGATCGCCAATATTCCCATCGCCCTTGCATCCGCCATGTCCTCGGCCATCATTCCCAGCATTTCCTCGGCCTTTGCAGCCGGAGACCGGGAGCGGTCCAAAAGGCAGGTGGAAACGGCCATTCGGGCAACCATGACCATAGCCATCCCCAGCGCAGTCGGTCTGTGCGCTCTGGCGGAGCCGGTGACGGGGCTTTTATTCCCGCAGAAGCTGTCCCTGGAGACGGCATCCTTTCTGCTGATGAGCATTTCCGTGACGGTCATCTTTTATTCCCTCTCGACGCTGACCAATGCCGTATTGCAGGGCATCGGAAGGGTGAACACTCCGGTCCGTCACGCAGCAGCGGCGCTGGTGGTACAGACAGTGGTTTTGGTGATCCTGCTGCGTTTTACCGATCTGGGTCTATATGCGTTGAGCATTGCCATGATCGTGTATTCGTTTTTGATGTGTGTCTTAAACCAGATCGCGGTGAAAAAAGCCCTTGGGTACAAGCAGGAGATCATCCGGACCTTTATTCTCCCGATCTATGCGTCAATGCTGATGGGAACCTTTGCCCATATATCCTACAGAGTCATCAAGGAATATGCCCACAGCAGGATCCTGTCCCTGATGCTGACGCTTGTGATCGCAGTGGGGATCTATGCCATCCTGATGATCCGCTCCGGCGCCGTCCTGCGATCGGAGCTGCAGCAATTGCCGAAGGGAGACCGGATCGAACGGATCCTGGATAAAATGGGACTTTTGCAGGTGGCAGACCGAAGGGTGGCCAGATATCGAAAGAGAAAGGCCGAACGGGAAGCAAAAAAGGCCAAAGCCAAAAGGTAAATGAAAGAAAAAGGAGACGATCAATCATGAGAGAAAGCGGTATCTTACAACCAATCTTTTCCCTGGCATCGCGCTATGGGATCGGATGTTTTTCCAGGGAGGCCTATGAGTTTGTGGATTTTCTGGAAGCATCCGGCACGGGCTATTGGCAGATCCTTCCGCTGGGACCTACCGGATACGGGAATTCCCCCTATCAGCCCTTTTCCGCCTTTGCGGGCAATCCCTATTTCATCAGCCCGGACAAGCTGATCGAGGAGGGGTATCTGCGGGAGGATGAGATCGCGCAGCTTTCGTTCGGATCGGACACAGAGCGCGTCGATTACGGTGCATTGTATGAAAACCGCCCTGTCCTGTTGAAAATGGCCTTTGCGCGTTTTGCCGAACAGGTGGATATCAAAAAGGCAAAGGCGGAAGCGAAAAAGGCAGCAGAAAAAGCGGAGGCCTCGGCAAAAAAGAAGAAGCCCGCACAAAAGGCAGAGCAAAAGGATCTGCAGCAGGAATTTTGCGACTACCTGCAAAAGGAAAGCTTCTGGCTTTCGGACTATGCTCTGTTTATGGCGATCAAAAAAGGACAGGATCAAAAGTCCTGGCAGGATTGGGAAAAGGGCCTGAAAAGGCGTGAGCCCAAGGCACTTGCAGCGGCCGAAAAGCAGTGGGAAGAGGAGATCGATCTGGTCCTGTTTGAGCAGTTTATGTTTGACAGACAGCTACGGGAGCTTCGCAGCTATGCCAACAAAAAGAATGTCAAGATCATCGGCGATCTGCCCTTCTATGTATCCCTGGACTCCGCGGATGCATGGTCTCATCCGGAGGTTTTTTGTATGGATAAGGACCTTGCGCCCACCCTGGTGGCCGGGTGTCCGCCCGATGCCTTCAGCCGGGACGGCCAGCTCTGGGGCAATCCGCTGTATGACTGGGCGAAGCTGAAAAAGGACGGCTATGGCTGGTGGGTGCGCCGCATCGAGAGAAACTATGAATTCTATGATGTGATCCGGCTGGATCATTTCCACGGCTTTGAAAGCTACTACGCCATTGCGTATGGAGCCGAGAATGCCAGGGAAGGGCAGATCAAAAAGGGACCGGGAATGGATCTGTTTAAGGCCCTTTCCACGCAGCTTTCCCATCTGTGCACCACGGACTTTGTGGGATGCCACAAGGGATCCGCGCCCGTGCTGCCCATGATCGCAGAGGATCTTGGCAACAATACGCCGGAAAACGAAAAGCTTCTGGCAGACTCCGGATTTCCGGGAATGAAGGTGCTGCAGTATGCCTTTACCAGCTGGGACAGCTACTATGTGACCCACAAGCATGAGAGAAACTGCGTGGTCTATACGGGAACGCATGACAATACGCCGATGCGTGCCTGGGTGGAAGAGATCAACGAGGGTGAGAGGGCGTTTGCCCGCACCTATATCAACTCCATGAATACGGACTACGGTGCCTTTGTCTGGGATCTGATCCGGGAGGCCTACCGTTCGGTGGCGGATCTTTGCATCGTTCCGCTGACAGATTATCTGACCAAGGGAAAAGAGGCCAGGATCAATATGCCCGGCAGCGGGGAAGGCAACTGGGAGTGGCGCCTTTTGCCCAACTTTTTATCCGATGATCTGGCCCGGTCCATCCGCAAGATGACGGAGATCTACGGAAGGGTTCCCCAAAAGAGGGAAGAAGAGGATGAGGCGTGATGAGCAATTCATTTTTACAAAGGCAGGAGCGGCTGTTTTCGGCCATGCAAAGGGAAGGGCTTTCTGCCGTCCTTTTGACCATGAGTGACGATCACGGCTCGGAATACATTGCGCCACACTTTCAGAGCATTGCCTACTATACGGGCTTTACCGGCTCGGCAGCGACTGTTTTGTTTGTCCGTGGAGGCGGTGAGGAGCCTTCTGATACAAACAGGGTCTATCTTTGGACCGACGGCAGATACTTTCTGCAGGCATCCGGGGAACTGAAAAAAAGCGGCGGGATTTTGATGAAGCAGGGAATGAAGGATGTTCCCGGGCTTGAGGAGATGCTAAAAAAGTTAGTGGATGCTAACAATTCCGAAGCCTCCTTCTGCCTTGGCGTTGACGGAAGACTGGTCGGCGGTGCCGAGATCCGGACGCTGAAAAAGGCGGTCGTGGGCAGGCATGCAAAGAGCGAGAAATTTTGCATCAAGGGTGACTGCAGACTGTGCAACGAACTCTGGGATGCGGACAAGACCGATCCGCGGCCCCCGCTTTCCTTCGGACGGATCTGGGAGCTTTCGGAGACGTATGCGGGAGCATCCATGCAGCAGAAGCTGACAGATATCCGGGCAGCAATGGAGAAGGAGGATGCGGATACCCTGATCCTGACGGATCTGGATGAGATTGCCTGGTGCATCAATTTGCGGGGCGGGGATATCGCCTATCATCCGGTGTTTTATGCCTTTCTGATCCTGACAAAGGAAGACGCAACGCTGTTTCATGGAACAGAGCAGACCTTTGACGGACTTACATCCCGGCCCTATGAGGACTTTTATGATGCGCTGAAGGCACTGCCTGCGGAGAGCAGGATCTGGGTGGATGGAGAGCAGGCCTCTTTTCTTGTGATGGAGCTTCTTTCCGACAGAAAGGATCTGATCAAAAAGGCTTCCCCCGTCAAACTGATGAAGGCAGTGAAAAACGAAACCGAGATCCGGAATATGAAACGGGCGCACCAGAAGGACGGCGTAGCCCTGACCAAGTGGATCTTTGCCCTGAAGCAGCAGGAAAAGGCATTTGAAGAAACCGGCGCAGATCCCAATCTTTCGGAGCTTTCGGTCTCCGCCGATCTGCAAAGGCTTCGCAGCAGGCAGACGCATTACATTGAGGACAGCTTTGCCCCGATCCTGGCCTTTGGAGCGCACGGGGCCATCGTGCATTATGAACCGACCAAAGAGACGGATCTGCCGCTTTCGTTCGGACAGGGAGCATACCTTTTGGCGGATACCGGGGGCCACTATCTGGAGGGTACCACGGATGTGACAAGGACGATCTCTCTCGGGGAGCCTTCCGGGCAGCAAAAGCAGCATTATACGGCGGTACTGAAGGGGCATCTTCGGCTTCTTGCAGCCACCTTTTTAGACGGCGCCGCAGGCAGCAGCCTGGACCAGCTGGCCAGAGAGCCGCTGTATGAGCTGGGGCTTGACTACCGGCACGGAACCGGACATGGCGTGGGCTATCTGCTTTCCGTACACGAAGGACCCAATGCCTTTCGGATGAAGCATACAAAGGATAACGTGATTCGGGAAGGCATGATCACCTCTGATGAGCCTGGCGTTTATCTGGAGGGAGCGTACGGGATTCGTCTGGAGAGCCTGATCCTTTCGGTTCGAAAAAACGAAACGGAGTACGGCACCTTTTTGGGCTTTGAGCCGCTGACGATGGTGCCCTTTGACAGGGAGAGCATTTTGGCAGATGCGCTGTCCGAGCGGGAGAAGGATACGCTCAATGCATATCACAGACAGGTCTATGAGAGTCTGTGTGAGGATCTGACAGAGGATGAAAAAACCTGGCTGTATGAACAGACAAGACCGTTTTGAGGGAAACGGAGCAGAGCTTATAAAAGACTGAATACAGATACAGAAAACAGTGACTGAAAAGAGGGGGCAATTACGGAAAAAAGAGGATTACACATGGAAAAGGCTTCCATCTTATTGATCGATGATGATGAGGAGATCCGGGAGGTTGTCAGCGTCCTGTTGTCCAGTGAGGGATATCAGGTGCAGACGAAAAGCGACGGCAAGAGTGCCATTTCTTATCTGCAGGAGGGCGGCGCAGCGGATCTGATCATTCTGGATGTGATGATGCCGGATATCGACGGCTTTGAGGTATGCAAACGGATCCGGGAGATCTCCAATCTGCCGATCCTGTTTCTGACGGCCAAGAGCAGTGAGTCGGATCTGCTAGAAGGGTATCGCGCCGGCGGGGACGACTACGTGCAAAAGCCCTTTTCCTATACGGAGCTGGTCGCAAGGGTCGGTGCCCTGCTTCGGCGCTATCGGGAATACGATATCCAAAACCCGCAGGCGGCAGCGGAGGATAAGGTTACGCTCGGAGATCTGGTGATCGACCGGGTGAATTATTCCGTTACCAGAAAGAATGAGCTTTTGGATCTGACCAACACAGAGTACGGGATATTATTGCTTCTGGCAAAAAACCGGGGCAGGGTCTTTTCCCTGCAGGAGATCTATGAACAGGTCTGGGAGGATGTGTTTCTGCCGACTGCCAGCAATACCGTGATGGTGCATATCCGTAACCTGCGTGAAAAGCTGCGCAGGGAGGACGGCGAAGATGAACTGATCCGTAACAGATGGGGAAAGGGATATTATATCGACTGATGAAAGACAAGAAGAAAAAGCGCTTTCAAATGATTCCGGACAGCAGCGTCCGCCATTCCGCCTCCTGGCGGCGGGTTTTGATCCGATCCTTTTTTGCGGCATTGCTTGCGGTCTTTGTGCTTTTGCTGGTCGCAATGCCGGTCAGCAGGTTTACCAACTATCTGCATAAAAAGCTGGTGAATGAGGACAAGGTTCAAACGGAGCTTGGTAAAAAGCTGCAGGCCTATGCAGACAGCCGGGGGCTTTCTCTTTCCGATATCGCAGACGTGGAGGACTGGGAGAAGGATACCCATATGCGGATCCGTATCCTGGGAAGCACAAAGGAGCTGGAAAACCAGAGAGAGTATGCCGAAAAATACGGCAGCGGGATTTTTTCGGATGCACTGGCGCAGGCCTATCTGGAGTATCCCGTCCTTCTGACCCTGGCGGACGGAGAAATCTGGGTGAGCCTGCAAAGAAATCCCTTCCCCTGGTACACCAGGGCAAACATTGTGATCCTGTTTTTGCTTTTGATCTTTGTCTATGCCATCGGGATGTTGTTTCTGATGCAGGATGAGATCGAGTATATGATCTATCTTCGGGATGAGATCAATATCATGAGCGGCGGCGATCTGACCCATGAGATCAGGGGCTACGGCGACACGGAGATCGGACAGATCGGAGAAGGGATCAATGAGCTAAGAAAGAGCATTGCCGGACAGATCCAAAAGGAGCATGAGGCATTGACTGCCAACCGGGAGCTGGTTACGGCCATGAGCCATGACCTTCGTACACCGCTGACCAGACAGATCGGATATCTGGAGATCCTGCACCTGAAAAAATACGAATCGGAGCAGCAGCATGATTCCTACATCCAGAAGGCCCGCAGCAACGCCTTTCTGATGAAGGAGACCACGGACAAGCTGTTTCGGTATTTTCTGGCCTTCGGACAGTCGGAGCAAAGGGAAAAGAAGGTGGAGGCAGACGGCAGGCTGCTTTTCAACCATGCCCTCAGGGAGCAGTCCGACTATCTGAAAAGCCAGCAGTTTACGGTCACGCTTTCTTCCATCACACAGCCCTTTTCGATCCGGATCGATCCGGACGAGTTTGCCAGGGTCTTTGATAATATTTTCCAGAATATCAAAAAATACGGAGATCTGGGAAAACCCGTGACGATCCGCCATGAATGCGGGGATGGAACACTGCGCCTGCTGATCAAAAACGGAATCAAGGAGGATACCTCAAAGGTGGAAAGCACAAGGATCGGCATGAAGATCGTAGAGAGGATCATGAAGGATATGAACGGCAGTATGAACGTGGTAAGCGACGGCGTTTTCTATGAGGTGCAGCTGCAGTTTACCATACAAAGCGCTTAGCAGGCAGAATACCCCTAAAAGGGAGGGGCATCAATACCCCGAAAAGGAAGGGAGGAAATCCGGTATGAAACAGTATATTCTGGCACTTGACCAGGGAACCACGAGCTCCAGAGCCATCGCCTTTGACAAGGCAGGAAACATCCGCGCCCTGTCGCAGAAGGAATACACGCAGCATTATCCGTATCCCGGCTGGGTGGAGCATGACCCCAGGGAGATCTTTTCCTCCCAGTACTCCGTGATGACGGAGGTGCTGACCCAGCTCAGTGATGAGGAAGAGATCGCAGCCATCGGGATCACCAATCAAAGAGAGACCACGATCCTCTGGGACAAAAACACGGGAGAGCCGGTTTATGCGGCGATCTGCTGGCAGTGCAGGCGGACCGCGGAGCAGATCGAGGCGCTTAAGGCAAAGGATCCGGAGCTGTGTGAATACATCAGACAGACCACGGGACTGCTGCCGGACCCTTACTTTTCGGCATCCAAGATCGCCTGGATACTGGAAAACGTGGAAGGAGTCAGGGAAAGAGCCGAAAGGGGCGAGGTACTGTTCGGAACCGTGGATACCTGGCTGATCTGGAATCTGACAAAGGGCAGGGTGCATGTCACGGACTATACCAATGCCGCCAGGACCATGCTGTTTGATATCCACAACCTGTGCTGGGATGAGCGGATCCTGTCCTGCTTTGGGATCCCGGCCTGCATCCTGCCGAAGGTCTGTCCCTCCAGCGGGATCTACGGCTATGCCGATCTGGGTATTCTGGGCAACAACATCCCCATTGCGGGAGCGGCGGGAGACCAGCAGGCGGCGCTGTTCGGACAGTGCGCCTTTGAAAAGGGAGATGCCAAGAATACCTACGGCACCGGATGCTTTCTTCTGATGAATACCGGACGGGAAGCGGTGCTTTCGAAAAACGGACTTTTGACCACCATTGCCGCCACTGCAGAGGGAAATGGAGCACAGCCGGACGGCGTGGAATATGCCCTGGAGGGCAGCGTGTTCATCGGCGGCGCAGCTGTGCAATGGCTGCGGGACAAACTTCGGATCATCGAGAAGGCCTCCGATACCCAGGCTATCTGTGAACACACAGAGCATGCGGGAGGCGTGTATCTGGTGCCTGCTTTTTCCGGCCTTGGGGCGCCCTACTGGAATCCCATGGCAAGGGGCATGCTGGTGGGCATGACGGGCGGCACCACAAGAGAGCAGATCATCCGCGCAACGCTCGAATCCATTGCCTATCAGGTGGGCGATGTGCTTTCGGCCATGCAGGAGGATGCAGGGGTTGCCATCCGGAGTCTGAAGGTAGATGGCGGTGCCAGTGCCAATGATTTTCTGATGCAGCTGCAGTCGGACCTTCTGGGCGCCGATGTCAGAAGACCGAAATGCATCGAGACCACGGCACTTGGAGCAGCCTATCTGGCAGGTCTTGCGGTAGGCTACTGGAAGGACAAGGAAGAGATCAGGGAGAACTGGCAGCTGGAGCGGGAATTTTCCCCGGCCATTGAAGAAGAGGCAAGAGTACAGATGATACGCGGCTGGAAGCGGGCGGTTTCGGCGGCTCTGGCCTGGGCAAAGGATACAAAGGAATAAAGTGATGATAGATGCAAAAAAGATTCCCCTTCCCTATATCAAAAAATCAGAGTATCCGGGCTCGGATACGGGGATCCGGTATATGTTCCGGTCCGTTACCGTCACCAATGAAGAGAGCGGCGAGGAGGAAAAGATCATGCGGGTCTTTCTCTGGCCGGAGCCCTATTGTCTGACAAAGACAGATCCGGAGCTTGTTGTGCAAAGGGACTTTCCGCTGACCGAGGACGGAAAACGCGAGGCCGTGGACTGGATCAACCGAGAGCACGCCGAGCACCCCGAGCGGTATGAAAACACCGGGATCAGGCTCTAAAGCCTTGCGAAAATGTTTCGAAAATAATCGGGTATTTGTCTGATATTTTAAGGGTGTATGCAAAAAAGCACTGCGTTATAATGCTGTCGTATGGTGCCGGAATTTGGCACGGAATCAGTCTGAAAAAAGAGCAGAAGGATCTGAAAAGACAGGAGGAAGGCTCAGTGAAAAGAATAGCGCAGACAGAAAACGGTATGGTGAGGGGATTACAGGGAAGCGATGCGAGGATCACCGTTTATAAAGGGATCCCTTTTGCGGCACCTCCCGTCGGAGAGAACAGATGGAGAGCACCCCAGCCCTGTGAGAATTGGGAAGGTATCCGCGATGCCTATACCTTCGGACCGATCTCGGTACAGGATACTCCCGGTATGGGAGATGACCTGTATTGCAGGGAGTGGCATGTGGACTGCGACATCCCCATTGATGAGGACTGTCTGTATTTGAATGTCTGGACACCGGCAAAGAGCCCCGATGAAAAGCTGCCGGTGCTGGTATGGATCTTCGGCGGCGGCTTCCAGTGGGGCTATACCGCGGAGATGGAGTTTGATGCAGAGCGCCTTGCCGCAAGAGGCATCATTGTGGTCAGCGTCAATTACAGACTTGGAGCACTGGGCTTTTTGTCCCATCCCGAAATTACAAAGGAAGCACCCGATGCGCCGGGCAACTTCGGTCTTTTGGACCAGCAGGCGGGCCTTCGCTGGGTGCAGAGAAATATTGCGGGCTTTGGCGGTGATCCGGAGAGGATCTTTATCGCTGGCCAGTCCGCAGGCGGCTGCAGCGTTATGAACCAGCTGACATGCGAGGAGAATTATGACCTCATCAAGGGCGCGATCATTTTAAGCGGTATTATCCGGTTTTCCGATGAGCATGCGGCGGATGATCTGTTCAAGCCCCCTACATTGCCGGAGGCGGAAAGACGGGGCGCGGATTTCTTCTCCTATCTGGGCGTAGAGACCCTTCAGGAGGCAAGAGCCCTCGATCCCTTTGTGATCCGGGAAAAATATGCCGCCTACCGAAACGATCATCCCTTCTTTGCCAATATGATCGACGGGCATTTTTGCAAGGGCGATCCCTTCCAGCGCTTTATCGACGGTCACTGTGCACCGGTACCCGTGATCAGCGGCAATACCGTGGACGAATTCATTATGGATGGTGTCAATGTGGTTGAGCAGTCCGTAAAGGAGGTCTTCGGCCAGGTGCTGACAAACCGCAGGGATGCAAAGCTTTACTACTATCGCTTCGGACCCGATATTCCGGGAGACGATCATGAGGGATCCTTCCACTCCTGTGATCTGTGGTTCTTCTTTGAGACATTGATGAAATGCAGAAGGCCTTATCAGGGACATCATTTTGATCTGGCAAGGCAGATGTGCAACTACCTGGCGGCCTTTGTGAAAACAGGGGATCCCAACTGCAAGGACAATGACGGCGCGCCCCAGCCTTTGTGGAAGCCCTATACCCTCGACGAGAGAAACGAGATGAATTTCATCGCACGCGGCGCCGAAGCAGGGATCGAAGAGCCCGTGCGGCCAAAGCAGGTCTTTAACCCCTATATGCCCTCCTGGGAATATGTGCCTGACGGAGAGCCCCATGTCTTCGGAGATCGGGTCTATGTCTATGGCTCCCATGACAGATTTGCGGGTCAGACCTTCTGCCTGAATGACTATGTCTGCTACTCCGCGCCCGTGGATGATCTGAAAAGCTGGCGCTATGAGGGTGTGATCTTCAGAAAGACGGATGATCCGGCCAATACAGACGGCCGCATGTGCCTGTATGCGCCCGATGTGACGCAGGGGGTGGACGGCAGATACTATCTGTACTATGTCCTCGATAAGGTGGGCTTTGTATCGGTGGCAGTCTGCGATAAGCCTGCGGGAAAATATGAATTCCTGGGCTATGTAAGGGATCAAAACGGCACAAGACTGGGAGAGAGGGACGGGGATGAGCCCCAGTTTGATCCCGGTGTGCTCTGCGAGAACGGAAAGGTCTATATGTTCACGGGCTTTGCCGGACATCAGGATGCATCCAGAAAGGGTGCCATGCTCACGGTGCTCTCCGGCGACATGCTGACGATGGAAACGGAGCCTGTTTATGTGGTGCCGGGAGATATGTATGCAAAGGGCACGCAGTTTGAAGGACATGCCTTCTTTGAGGCATCCTCCATTCGCAAGCGGGAGGGGATCTACTATTTTGTATACTCCTCAGAGGTGATGCATGAGCTTTGCTATGCAACAAGCAGATCGATCGAAGGACCCTACAGCTACGGCGGCGTGATCATCTCCAACTGTGACATCGGCATCGGAGAGGATAAGGATGTGGCCATGTCCATGTGCTATGGTGCCAACAACCACGGCGGCATCGAGGAGGTGGGCGGTCAGTGGTATATCTTCTATCACAGACACACCTTCGGCACCTGGTATTCCAGACAGGCATGTGCCGAACGGATCACATTTACAGAGGATGGCAGCATACCGCAGGTCAGACTTTCCTCCTGCGGCCTGAACGGCGGACCGCTGTCGGATATCGGAGAGTATCCGGCTTATATTGCCTGCCATCTGTTCAATGATAAGCATGATACCTACATCGGGGATCCCGGCGCCGTGCGCGTGATGCAGGACGGCAGGGACGGCGATCAGAACGTCGGCTATGTAGGCTATATCACCGATAAGGATACCATAGGATTCAGGTCCTTTGCCCTGAAGGGCGCTAAGGGACTTCGGATCAAAACAAGAGGATATGCATACGGAGCATTTGTCGTAAAGGATCGCTGGGACGGCGAGCCTTTGGGAAGGATCAAGCCGGACGGACAGAATGTCTGGACGGCCTATGAGACAGACATCGATTTTTCCGACGGTGTAACGGATCTGTACCTGACCTATGAAGGAGACGGTATGGCGTATTTAAAGAGCATCGAGTTCTTACACTGACAGATCTGCTCCGCCCGCATGGGAAAAGGCAAAGAGAATGAACCTGTACCGGAAGCTGAGAAGAAAAGTAAAAGAATATCTCATCGGATTGCAGCTGCGACAAAAGATCAGACTGTTGTTTGCAGTCTGCGTGATGCTTCCGATGCTGGTCACCGACGTGATCATTCTGGCCAACGAATACCGCAGTACCACGAATGAGATGAAAAAGGAATTCGAGCAGACGGCAGCGGCTGTGGAATTTGCCCTGCAGTCCCATATGGAGTATCCCTCCACCATCGCACACAACATTTACAAAAGCCGGGTGCTGCATGTATTTCTGAATGAACAGTATGACTCACCCTACGAATATTATGACGCGTATTACAGGATCCGATCCGAGTCCGTTTTCGATGCCAGTATGGGTATCAAGGGCGCTACGGTCAGCATTTTTTCAGACAATGATACCATCAGTGACGGCTCCGGCTTTTACAATATGGCACATTATGAAAATGAGCCGTGGCTTAAAAAGCTGTATCAGGAGGATGCCAACAGACTTCTTTTGTTTGAATACTCCACCGGTATGGGCGGAGATATTCAGGAAAACCGCAGAGTGGTGCTGCTTCGCAAACTGAATATGGGACAGTTTAGCGGCTGCAAAAAGGCCCTCCGGATGGATCTGGATTACAGTGA
>JAILHW010000213.1 GCA_024695605.1 Lachnospiraceae bacterium
CGCATCGGGATCCACCTCTTTGATCTTTCTATGCATCCTTTGCACCATGGATTCATAAGCCCCGTCCTCTCTCTGAAAAACGGGCAAAAACTGCTTGGATCTGACATCATTGGAAAGGGGCCAGAGTCTGCGGCCCGATCCGCCGGACAGTAAAATGACGTTCATCTAAGTATCCTTTCTGCGCTTTGTTGCCAGCATTTTGCAAGCTGCATGCCGTAGTCGGCATTCTGTGATCTGCGTTCTGTTTTTTCGGCTGTCGAGGCAGCCTTTGCAGGCACCTTGACCATTACCTCTCCGCTCTCATCGGATTGTTCAAAAAGTCAGCATAGGCTAACCGGATGCCGTCCTCCAGCTCCGTCTTGTAGGTCCAGCCGAGGGCCTTTGCCTTGGAAACATCCAAAAGTTTTCTGGGCGTACCGTTGGGCTTTGTGGGATCCCAAAGAATCTCTCCCTCATAGCCTACCACCTTTGCCACCAGCTCCGTCAGCTCCTTGATGGTCAGCTCCTTTCCGGTACCGGCATTCACGGTCTCGTTGCCGCTGTAGTTGTTCATCAGGAACACGCAAAGATCCGCCAGATCATCCACATAGAGAAACTCCCGAAGGGGGGATCCGTCTCCCCAGCAGGTCACGGACGCTGCGCCGCTTTCCTTTGCCTCATGGAACCTGCGGATCAGGGCCGGAAGCACATGGGAATGGGTGGGATGATAGTTGTCATTGGGACCATAGAGATTGGTCGGCATCACGGAAATATAATCCGTTCCGTATTGTCTGTTTAAGAATTCGCAGTATTTCAGACCCGAGATCTTTGCCAGCGCATAGGCCTCGTTGGTCTTTTCCAGCTCGCTTGTCAAAAGACAGCTTTCCGGCATGGGCTGCGGTGCCATGCGGGGATAAATGCAGGAGGAGCCCAGAAACTCCAGCTTCTTGCAGCCGTTTTGCCAGGCAGAGTGGATCACGTTCATCTCCAAAATCATATTTTCATACATAAAATCCGCCAGGGCGCTCTGGTTTGCCTCAATGCCTCCCACCTTGGCCGCTGCCAGGAATACATACTCGGGCTTTTCGGTTTCAAAAAAGCTTCTGACCGCTGCCTGATCGCACAGATCCAGCTCCTTGTGGGTCCGTGTGATGAGATTGGTATAGCCCTGCTTTTTCAGGGCTCTGACGATGGCTGATCCCACCATACCTCTGTGTCCTGCGACATAGATTTTTGCATTCTTTTCCATGCTGCATCTCTCTCCTTCGTGTTTTCATTTCTATTTTGTAGCTTCAGGCTGATCCATCCGGATATCCCGCTTTGTCAGCTGATGTCTTTTCGTGATCCCGGCCGCAGGCAGCTCTATCTGCCTTATCAGATATGACTCAGTATCACCCTGCACGCTCCTTCGATCTGCAAAATGCCGGCCCCTGCAGGGACAAAGAAGCTGTCTCCGGGCTTGAAGGCAAGCACATCCTCTGTCTGCGCCGGCTCTGCCTGGGGGATCTGCACACGGATCCTTCCCTCTCCCTCAAGGACCACCACCGAACAGAAGGTGGATTCATCCATCACAAGCTCCGCCTGATCGAAAACCTCCAGCTGGGATACCGAGAAATACTTACACATTTCCAACAGGATCTTCCGATAGCCCTTCTGGTCCTCCCAGCAGCCCTCCGGTGTTCCGTCCGTTTTGCAGACATCATAGTCCATATTGGCAAGCGCCTGCTCCAGATGCAGGGCGCGAAGCTCTCCGTTTTTATCCCGGCGGTTGTAATCATAAAGCCTGTAGGTCACGTTGGAGCTTTGCTGTACCTCCAGGACCATTACGCCGCCTCCGATGGCGTGGATCGTGCCTGCCGGTACCATAATGGAATCGCCCTGTTTCACAGGCACCTTATGCAGGATCTGCTCCAGCGTCCCCTCCGCGATCCGGCGTTTGACCTCCTTTGGCGTGACCTTTTTCTCAAAGCCCAGATACAGATAGGACCCTTCGTCCGCCTTCAGCACGTACCACATTTCATTTTTCCCATAGTCGTTTTCATTGGCAAGTGCATAGCTGTCTGCCGGATGCACCTGCACGGACAAAGGCTGGGCTGCATCTATGAATTTTACAAGGATCGGGAATCTGTCATAGGGCTGGGATTTCCATCCCAGAGCCTCCCTGCCGATCCCCTGCAGATACCGGTCAAAGGCCATGGTCTGTCCCGATTCATCCGCTACCAGACTGCGTCCGTCCCGATGGGCCGAGAGCACCCAGCTCTCCGCTACCGTATCATAGTCCTTTGCCATGCCGAATACCTCTTTCAGGCGTTTTCCGCCCCAGAGGTAATCCTTATATACAGGCAGCAGACGAACGATCCTCCTTTGAAACAGCTCTGTATTCTGACCTGCCTGCCCGATGCCGAAGGACGCCTCTGCAGCCTGCTGCATCAGCTCCGCGGAGGCATTTTGGCGGATCATATCCGCGCCGCGCAGATTGACGCTCTCCCCCACGCTGACCTCGATCAGGACCAGATCTCTTGCATAGTCATTGCGGATCTCGTGATAGCAGCCGATGGGAACAAAGATGCTTTCATTTTTCTGATATTCCCGCTCCCTGCCATCCATCACAATGGTGGCCACGCCGGATACGATCGACCAGTGCTCACTGCGCCTTTCGTGCTTGTGCATCGAGATACAGTGCCCCGGCAGGATGGTCAGCTTTTTCACACTGTAATCCCTGCTCCTTGTCAGGGTTTCCTTGCAGCCCCAGGCCGTATAGAATACATCCCCTTCATCAAAGAAGGGCTGCAGCGCCTCATTCTTCGTCTCCGATAAAATGGCCTTGATCCTGCTGCTCTTATCCGCAGGGGTGATATAGACACAATCCTTGTCGTTGACCACCAGAAGATTCGGAAGCTCGTTGACCACCACCAGCTGATCACCGCTCTGGTTGATCACCCGCGTTCCTTCCGAGTCATAGCAGATGGCATTCCCATCACTCTCCCAGAGCTTGGAAACCTGATCCAGGGATAACAGACGCATCCAGGAAAAATCGCCCTTTACCACCTTTACCCTTCCTTCCTCGCTCCAGGGCCTGTAGATCGCATCCCCGATGCTGACGGCAGGCAGCGTTTCCATCTGCCCTGCCGGATAAAGGATCCGTCTCTCCTTTTTTTCCTGCTTCGGCAGATCCTCTGCCAGCGCAAGACATCCTTCATAAAGCGCGGGATTGTTTTTTCGAACCGCCTTCTTGTAATCCGCCACGCGGATCAGAAAGATCCCGCTGTCAGCCAGCCGCAGCATTCCCCCATCCGGAAGTGAGCCGCCAAGCCCCGCATCGCAATGCCCCGCCAAAAGGGAGCCTGCCGGAACATATTCCACCTTTCCGTCATCATAAAGATCAAAAAAGTTGTGCCCCTCCCGGTCCTGCCCGGGATCAAAATCGCAGCCCACAGCAACGATGCAGGATTGCTCCTTTTCGGCCGCCTCCAAAAGCAGGCGCTGTGCCTGCAGGATGCAGCCGTTGTAATCTCCTCCCGTGATCATATGATCGCAGGAGACCACCAGCAGCTCTTCCTCCTCGGAAAGCTCCAGGGCTGAGAGCATCACAATGGGTGCCGTCTGTCTGCCCCTTTGCTCCAGAAACAGGCGGTACTTCAGCCCCTGAAACATGGACAGCTGGCTTTGCACAATATTCTCATATTTATCATTGGTCAGGATCAAAAACTCATCACAAAAGGGAAGGTTACGGGCAACGGCCTCCTGAAAAGGGGACCTGCCGGACCTTAAATGAATAAACTGCTTCGGATAATTCCTTCTGGATAAGGGCCAGAGTGCATCACCCGATCCTCCGGCCAAAACGACACATTTCATATCAGTTCCCTGTCACTTTCTAATGTCCTGCAGGTATCACCAAAACCCTCACACCGCTCTGGCGCTTTTTACCTTGGACCATTTGGTATAGACCTTCTTTCCGCCCACCTTCTTATAGGCGCGGATGCGTACAAAATACTTTTTGTTCTTTTTCAGCTTTTTCATCACAAGCGCATAGCTGCCCTGCTTTACATTCT
>JAILHW010000227.1 GCA_024695605.1 Lachnospiraceae bacterium
GAAGTGCTTGAGGAAGTTCCGAATGTCCGCAAAGATCTCGGCAATCCGCCGCTTGTCACACCGTCTTCACAGATCGTCGGAACACAGGCAGTCTTCAATGTTATCTTTGGCGAGCGCTATAAGATGATCACAAAAGAGACCAAGGATATTCTGCTTGGCCGCTATGGGCAGACAACCAATCCGGTTGACAAAGCCCTGCAGGACCGCGTTGTGGAAGAGACCGGCGAACAGCCGATCACCCATCGCTTTGCAGATGATATTGCACCGGAGCTGGATACACTCCGCAAGGAAATTGCGCCGTATATGCAGCAGGACGAGGATGTGCTCAGTTACGCACTGTTCCCGCAGGTTGCCATGGACTTCTTCAAGTATCGTAAGGCACAGCAGGATAAGGTGGATCTGGCTAAGGCAGACACCGCTAACGGCGCTTATCCCGCGTAAATTAATTTCATCGTTAGATTACACGGAACCCGGCTCGATCACGAGCCGGGTTTTTATGGTATGACGGGCATGTCGATGAGCGCTCGGCGGAGGCAGATCATTTGACCGCGATTTACGGACTCGGACTGCGAAGCGGGACGAGTCGTATTCGGAGCGTAGCAAATGATCTGCGCAGCCGAAGAGCGGGGTAAGATATTCGATGAGCGCTCGGCGGAGGCAGATCATTTGACCGCGATTTACGGACTCGGACTGCGAAGCGGGACGAGTCGTATTCGGAGCGCAGCAAATGATCTGTGAAGCCGAAGAGCGGAGTAAGATATTCAATGAGCGATCTGCGCAGCCGAAGAGCGGCGTAAGATATTTAATGAGCGCAGCGAATGATCTGCGTAGCCGAAGAGCGGGGTAAATACCTGAGAAGGTCTTGACGAAACCGCAAATATCCTCTAAAATAACATGTGTTACGAACTATATTCAATTTGGGGGACATGACATGGCAAGAAAAATCAGCATCACACCTGACATTATCAAAAATGCGGCCTTCGAACTGGCCAGAGAGGAAGGACTCGCATCCGTAACGGCCAGACGACTGGCCGATAAGGCAGGGTGTTCTACCCAGCCGATCTTCCGCGTATATGAAAAAATGGAACAGCTTCACGCCGATGTATTTGAAATGGCGATCCATTTCTTTTCGGAGTTTTATGAGAATGAAAAGCAGAAGGAGCAGATCTCCGATAAGCCCTTCGTGCAGTTCGGCGTTTTGTATATTGAATTTGCGCTCAGTGAGCCTGAGCTTTTCAAGATGCTGTTCTTATCCAAAAACCGCTATGGCAGAAGCCTGTATGAGCTGCTAAACGGCTCTACCGGCGCCTTTGTAAGGGAGATGAACCGCGCCAAGACAGAGGGCGTTCGGGATCCCGGTGATCTTTTCATGAAGATGTGGATCTTCATTCACGGTGCAGCCTGTATGACGATTACAGGGGACTACGATCTGCCCAGGGAAGAGACCATCAGACTTTTGATCGACACCTATGAAAAGAGCGCGAAATAACAGGCAAAAGCAGGCGGAGGGAATATGGAAGAGATGAACAGGGCGGAAAACAGTGCGCCCAGGGAGGATAAACGGGATCTGATCAGCATCATGAACGAGAAGTTCCCGAGAATGAGTAAAAATCACAAAAAGATCGCATCCTATATCGTGGATCACTATGAGACGGCAGTGTTTATGACGGCGGCCAAGCTGGGAAAGCAGCTGGATATCAGCGAATCCACTGTGGTCAGATTTGCATCGGGACTGGGCTTTGACGGATATCCCCAGTTTCAGAAGGCTTTGGAGGAGTGGGTGCAGGGACAGTGGAACTCTGTCCAGCGGATTGGCGTCAAGTACCGCGGATCCTCTCAGTCGGAGATTTTTGAATCCGTACTGCGTGCGGATATGGACAAGATCGCGGATACCATCCAGAACCTGGATGAAAGAGCCTTTTCCGCGGCAGTTGAGGATATTCTGGAGGCCAAGCACGTCTATGTCATCGGCCTTCGAAGCTGCGAGCCTTTGGCGAACTTTTTAAGCTTTTATCTGTCCATGATCCGGGGAGATGTTATCCAGCTTAAGACCACCTCCATGTCCGAATTGTTCGAGCAGATGATCCGGATCGAGCCGGGGGATGTGGTGATCGGGATCAGCTTCCCCAGATACTCCATGCGTACCCTAAAGGCCCTGGAATATGCCAATGACAGAAATGCCAAGGTCATCACGCTGACGGACTCCATTCACAGTCCCATGAACCTGTATTCCTCCTGCAACCTGCTTGCAAGATCGGAAATGGTGTCCATCGTGGATTCGCTGGTGGCGCCCCTTTCGGTCATCAATGCCCTTGTGGTGGCACTTTGCGTCAAGGCACCGGAGCAGGCCAGAAAGTCCCTGGAGGAGCTGGAATATGCATGGGCAAACTATCAGGTTTATCTGAATGATGAGATCGACTTTATCAATGATGAGCCGGTCCTGGATTCCCCCCTGATCCGGGAGGAGAAATAACCGTATGAAGATCCTAATCATAGGCGCCGGAGCGGCAGGCATGATGGCAGCCATCACTGCCGCAAGAGCCGGAGCCGAAGTATCCGTATATGAGCAAAATGAAAAGCCGGGCAAGAAACTGTTTATTACAGGGAAGGGCCGGTGTAATCTGACGAACGCTTCTGACAGCGCCAACCATTTATCTTCCGTTGTATCCCATTCCAAATTTTTATACAGTGCCGAAAACGGGTTTGATGCTTATCAGACCATGGAGTTTTTCGAGCAGCTTGGTGTGGATCTAAAGACCGAGCGCGGCGCCAGGGTTTTCCCAAAAAGCGATCACTCCTCGGATGTGATCCGTGCCCTGGAATATGAATGCAAGCGCCTGGGAGTCAAGATCTTTTTGAATACCAAGGTCAGCGGCCTTCTCACAGAGCCTCTGGAGCAGGGCAAGGACGAAGAGCAGACCGAGAAAAAGAAGAAAAAGGAAAAGAGAAGAACGGCAAGGATTGTAGGCATTCGCCTGTCGGGCGGGAAAAACGTGATGGCCGATAAGGTGATCCTGGCAAGCGGCGGCGTTTCCTATCCGGCTACCGGAGCCGATGATTCCGGTCTTCGGATGGCAAAGGCCTGCGGTCATACGATCACGGATCTGTATCCGGCGCTGGTGCCGTTTGTCTGCAAGCAGGCCTGGGTCAGGGAGCTGGCGGGCCTGTCCCTTCGCAATATCGCCATCACCATCAAGGATGGCAAAAAAGTGCTCTACGAAGAGTTTGGAGAGATGCTCTTTACCCACCGCGGCGTCAGCGGGCCGGTGATCCTGTCGGCATCCAGCTTTGTAAGTGCAAAGCTGGCGGAAAAGGAGCTGACACTTTTGATAGACTTAAAGCCCGCACTGGATGAGGAGACCCTGGACAGACGGCTGATCAGGGAGCTTGAGGATGGAGGCACGAAGCAGATCAAAAATGTGATGCGAACACTTTTGCCGCACAGTCTGATCGACAGTGTACTGCAGATGGCGGGAGTGGATGGAGATCTTCCGGCTTCGCAGATCGATAAGAAAAGACGCAATGCCATCCGGGATACCTTAAAGGGCTTTTGCATGACAGTGACAGGGACCGAGGGGTTTGAACAGGCCATTGTCACAAGGGGCGGGATCGCTACAAACGAGATCGATCCCTCCACCATGGAGTCTAAGCTGATACAGGGGCTGTATGTGGCCGGGGAATGCATCGATGTGGATGCCCTGACGGGGGGCTTTAACCTGCAGATCGCATGGTCCTGCGGATACAAGGCAGGAATGTGTGCCGCAATGCGCTAGCTGTGCAACCAAATGCCGCAGGTGGTTGAGGGCATGATCCGCAGGAATGATAAGATCCTGAAGGAAAACAAAAACCCCGGCCACGGCGTGGGAATGCAGGCCTAGCATCGAGACTGAAAAGATCGGATAAAACCGCGATGCTGAACCGGCCCATCGAAAACGTGTGACAACGAAGCAAAGTCCACTCCGAGCAAGAGTTTCGTCCGGTCAATATGGAACCGGTGCATCTCAAAAATACAGCAAGAATGCGACAGAAAAGAAAGGAAGACCGACATGAGCATGAACATCGCCATTGACGGACCGGCAGGTGCCGGAAAAAGCACCATCGCTAAACTCGTAGCAAAAAAGAAAGGCTATATCTATGTGGATACCGGCGCTATGTACCGGGCAATGGCCCTGTACCTGCACCGGATCGGTATCGATCCCTCCGAGGTGGAGGGAGAGGATCCCGAAAAGGCGGCAAGGACAAAGGAGCGCATCGGGACAAGCTGCAGGGAGCCGGATATTTCCATCGAGTATGAGAACGGCGAGCAGATCGTGATCCTGAACGGCGAGAACGTGAACGACCTGATCCGAAGCGAAGAGGTCAGCCGCATGGCATCCGTCAGCTCTACCCATCCCATGGTCAGAGAACGCTTAGTAGAGCTCCAGCAAAAGCTGGCAGCCAAAGCCGATGTTGTCATGGACGGAAGAGATATCGGAACCGTGGTCCTTCCCAATGCTCCTGTCAAGGTCTATCTGACCGCCTCCGTGGAGGAGCGTGCCAGAAGACGATACGAAGAGCAGAAGGCCAAGGGCGTTGACTGCGACCTGGAGACCATCAAAGCAGACATCGCCCAGCGTGATCACCGGGATATGACAAGAGAGACCTCACCCCTGAAGCAGGCCGACGATGCCGTGCTCATTGACTCCTCGGATATGAGCATCGAGGAGGTCGCAGAGGAGATATTGAGTCTGATCCCGTAGGTCGAGGAGCGCGAGGCGTAGGCGATTGTTCCCGGCGCGACTGACGGCCGAAGGCGTATCGGAGCAGCCGGGAATGATCGCGGAGCCGGGAGCGGAGTACATCCGGTCGCGGAGCCGGGAGCGGATTATAACTAATCTATGAGCGCGAGCCGAAGGCAATTATTTCCGATGCGACTAACGGCCGAAGGCGTATCGGAGACATCGGAAATGATTGCGGAGGCGGGAGCGGAGTAAATAAGGAGAATACCATGGACGTGATACTGGCGAAATCGGCCGGCTTCTGCTTTGGCGTGAAACGCGCCGTAGATCTGGTCAACGAAAAGATCGAAGAGGGCGGCACCATCTACACCCTCGGCCCGATCATCCATAACGAAGAGGTCGTCAAGGACCTGGCCGCAAAGGGCGTGCGGATCCTGGCATATAAAGAGGATGGCTTCTGCGACCAGGACAGCGGACTGCCGCTGACAGAGGAGGAGCTGAAAAGCGCCACTGTGATCATCCGGTCCCACGGCGTGGAGAAGGAAGTCTTTGAAAAACTGCAAAAGGCCGGAGCAGCTATCGCAGATGCCACCTGCCCCTTTGTCAAAAAGATCCACAACATCGTGTCGGAGGAAAGCGAAAAAGGAAAACGGATCGTCATCGTCGGAGATGCCTCGCACCCCGAAGTACAGGGCATTTGCAGCTATTGCAAGCAGACACCGGTCGTCATGCAGACAAAGGAAGAGGCCGAAAACCTGACCGTTTCCGACGGCGAATCCATCTGCATCGTGGCGCAGACTACGGCAAATTACAATAAATTTCAAGAATTAGTTGAAATTTTATCTGAAAAAGCGTATGATGTATGTTGTGTGAACACGATTTGTAATGCGACAGCGACGCGTCAACAGGAGGCGCAGAGGATCGCAGCTACGGTCGGTTGCATGATAGTGATAGGCGGTACTCATTCTTCTAATTCCCGAAAACTCTATGAGATTTGCAGTAAGGAGTGTGAGAACACTTATTTTATACAGACACTCGATGATTTGCATTTAGACTTACCTAAATCAGTGAAATCGGTGGGAATTACCGCCGGGGCGTCCACCCCAAACAATATTATTGAGGAGGTTCAAAGTCATGTCAGAACAATCTTTTGAACAATTATTGGACGAATCATTCAAGACAATTCATAATGGAGATGTGGTCGAAGGTACAGTCATCGATGTGAAACCCGAAGAAGCCGTACTGAATATCGGTTACAAGTCTGACGGCATCCTGAGCCGCAGTGAGTACACCAATGAAGCAGGTGCCGATCTTACAACGATCCTTCACGAAGGCGACAAGCTGGAGGTTAAGGTCGTAAGAGTCAACGACGGTGAGGGTCAGGTGATCCTTTCCTACAAGAGACTGGCTGCTGAGAAGGGCAGCAAGAGACTGGAAGAGGCCTGCGCTAACAAAGAGATCATCAAGGCTAAGGTATCCCAGGTACTGAACGGCGGACTTTCCGCAATCGTGGATGAAGTTCGTGTGTTCATCCCTGCAAGCCTTGTTTCCAACGTATTTGAGAAGGATCTGAACAAGTATGCAGATCAGGAGATCGAGTTCAGGATCACCGAGTACAACCCCAGAAAGCGTCGCTGCATCGGAGATCGCAAGCAGGTTCTGCTGGAGCAGAAAGAGCAGGCTATGAAGGAGCTCTTCGAGCGCATCCATGTAGGCGATGTGGTTGAGGGTACCGTTAAGAACCTGACCGACTTCGGTGCATTCATCGATCTGGGCGGAGCAGACGGACTGCTTCATATTTCCGAGATGAGCTGGGGCCATGTAGAGAATCCCAAGAAGGTATTCAAGGTTGGACAGACCGTACGTGCCCTGATCAAGGATATTGGCGATAACAAGATCGCACTTTCCCTGAAGTTTGCAGACACCAATCCCTGGAAGGATGCAGAAGAGAAGTTTGCAATCGGCAATGTAGTAACCGGTAAGGTTGCAAGAATGACCGACTTTGGTGCATTCATCGAGCTTGAGCCCGGCGTAGATGCACTACTTCACGTATCCCAGATCTCCAAGGATCGCATTGGCAAGCCGGCTGACGTACTTACCACCGGTCAGGAAGTAACTGCCAAGGTGGTTGACTTCAATCCCGAAGATCACAAGATCAGCCTGAGTATGAAAGCCCTTCTTGCTCCTGAGAAGAGTGAAGAGCCTGCAGCAGAAGCAGCAGACGATTCCGATGCAGAAGCTGTATCCGTAGATATCGATGCAGTGATCGCTCAGAGCGAGGAAGAAGACGAGTAAAAAAGACTGTAAGAGGGGCGTTTTTCATTCCAAAGATGAAAAGCGCTCTTTTTTTATCTTTAACAGTTTAAGGAGGCTATGCCCCGGATGGATTACGAATGGTTCAAAAAAGCTGTCTATGATATGACGAAGATCGATCTGAGCGCTTACAAGGAAAAGCAGATGAAGCGCAGGATCGATACGTTGATCACAAAGAACGGGATCGACGGCTATCAAAACTACATATCCCTGCTTCGCAGCGATCGGGACAGGTTTGAAGAGTTTGTCAATTATCTGACCATCAACGTATCGGAGTTTTACCGCAATCCCGAGCAGTGGGAGTATCTGGATAAAGAGGTGATCCCGGATCTGATCGGCAAATTCGGGCGCAGCCTGAAGATCTGGTCGGCAGCCTGCTCTACGGGAGATGAGCCCTATTCCCTGGTGATGGCGCTGTCCAGGCATCTGCCCCTTTCCAATATCCGCATTCTGGCCACGGACATCGATAAACAGGTGATCGCCAAGGCCAAGGTGGGACTGTACAACGAAAAGAGTGTGGCGGCGGTTCCTGCGGATCTGAAGGCAAAATACTTTACTCAGGTGGGACCTTCCTATCAGATCTCGGATGAGATCAAAAAATGTGTGGAGTTTAAGGAGCATAATCTGCTTCTGGATCCTTATCCCGCAGGCTATCATCTGATCGTTTGCCGGAATGTGCTGATCTACTTTACCGAGGAGGCCAAGGCCGAGATCTTTCGAAAGTTTGCCGCATCCCTGACGGCGAAGGGTTGCCTGTTCATCGGCAGTACGGAGCAGATCATAACCTATCGGGAGATCGGGTTTACCAGAAGGAACAGCTTCTACTATGATAAGGTCTAAACAGATTGCAGGTAATCCATTGGATTATCTGCAATTTTTTTCTGACAAAAAATGTGTTCAGGTATTTTTTAGCGGTTTTTAAGTGCATCATCAAGAACTCAATTGCATCATCTGTGCGGAAATGATGCAATTAAGATTGACGGTGAGTATATTAAATGATAGTATTGAATTATATCATTTTCACAATTTCGAGTGAGTGATGTATGTAAGAGGATACTAAAATGAGGGATTTTGATTACAGTAAAAAATGGGAGAAGCTGCTGACGCCGGATATTGTGGCATTGCTTACGCAGATCCATGAATATAAAGGCGAACAGTCACTTTTTATAGAGGCGAAGGCGGATGTACTGACACAGCTTGTTGAGATAGCAAAGATCCAGAGTACCGAAGCGTCTAACAAGATTGAAGGTATCTATACCTCCGATGACAGATTGAAGGCACTTGTAAAGGATAAGACCACGCCGAAGACAAGAAACGAGCGGGAGATTGCCGGATATAGAGATGTTCTTAATACAATTCATGAAAGCCATGATTATATTTCGATTAAGCCAAATATGATCCTTCAGCTTCATAGAGATCTTTATAAGTTTGAAGGTTATGATATCGGCGGAAAGTATAAAGCTTCTGACAATATCATCGAAGAGGAAGACGCACAGGGTAACAAATTCGTAAGGTTCAGACCGGTTCCTGCATGGGAGACACCCGAGGCAATTGAGAAACTTTGTAATGAATTTGATAAGGCTCTTGGAACCGGAACAATAGATCCGCTTCTTTTGATACCAATGTTTATATTGGATTTTTTGTGTATCCATCCCTTTAATGACGGTAACGGAAGAATGAGCAGACTCCTCACGTTACTGATGCTGTACAGAGCGGGATATATCGTAGGAAAGTATATCAGTATAGAGCGTCTGATTGAAAAGACGAAAACATCATATTATGAATGCCTGCAGGAAAGCTCCGTTAACTGGCATGAGGAAGAGAACAATTACGTTCCGTTTGTTCAGTACATGCTCGGCGTTGTAGTTGCAGTATACAGAGATTTCTCTGATAGAGTAGAAACAATGGTTAACAGCGGCCTTTCAAAACAAGAGCGCGTAGCTGAACTTATAAAGAACACCTATGGAGAGATTACAAAGTCACAGATCATGGAAAAGTGCCCGGACATCAGCCGTATAACGGTAGAAAGAGCGCTTGCAGAACTTTTGTCATCGGAAAGCATTATAAAGATCGGCGGCGGCAGATATACAAAATACGTTTGGAACAGAGACAAGGAATAAAGGAGAACAACAATGACCGGAGAACTTGGTAATAAGATTAAAGGTTATTAATAATATGTAACAGTACTGTTTGATTGGATTGCGGAAAAACGGATAATACGAAAAAAGAAACGGTAGGCCAAAGCCTACCGTTTTCTTTCGTGCATCATAAAATCCAGAATGTGAAGTGCATACTCGTATAGCTGCTCGGGCGAATGCTTAAGCTCATCCGTCAGCTCGAAGTAGAGCGTCGGATCATCGAGCGAGGTGCGGAACACCGGCTCAAAGAGCAGATCCCACTGCGGAAGATAGGTGCCTTCCTTGCGGGTGTAGCAGGTCGCTGCGGTCGCCTGTGTGCGGTGCTCGGGGGATACAAAGGTGGCCACCGATTTGTGCATCGCCGTATCCTCGGCAGGCAGATAGTAATAATCCTTGTAATTGCTGTAGAAATATTTCAGCTCCCCGGATAGAAGCGGGATCTCCAAAAGTGCTTCGTTTTTCTCTACCGAAAGACGGGCACCTTTTTTATTGACCTGCAGGTCCTTCGGAAGCGGAGAGCTTACCCGAAGCCGGATCAGAAGGCTTTGTCTGACCTCGCCTGTGGGCGTTGTGACCTTCTTGGCCGAGATCTTGGTCAGCTTGGAGGGCTGCAGCAAAAGATCCGAGTAAGCCAGAAGCGGAAGCAGCCGGAACATACCGGTCATATCGTCGGCGTTGTGAAGCAGCAGGATCTTTTCCAGTGCCTTTACAGACTGCAGGGTTTTCTGCAGGGCAGCTTCATGTGTGGCATCGGTCTCTTCAGAGGCATTTTGCAGCATCACCTGCTTTTCGTAAAGCGCATTCTGCGAGACATAATCCCGATAGATATTGATGAGCTGGCCGCCGTCGTAGGTATCCGTTCTGGTAATGGAGAGAAACTGCTCCATGGTCTTTTGCTTCAGGTTCTCGACGCCCAACAGCTGCTTGTAGGGCATCACCCGCTTGTACAGATCGATGCCGTCCATATCCCGGAAGGGCACCTCCATACCGTGGGAGTGGTATTTTTGCTTTAAATAGGGCAGATCGAAGTTGTTGCCGTTATAGTGGAGAAGTGTTTTCTTACCACGACAGAAATGGAAGAAGGCAAGCAGCAGCTCTTTTTCCTGGTTGGGACTCTGGGCAAAGAACTGTGTGATCGTCCAATGACCGTCTTCGAAGCTGACGCAGCCGATGAGATAGAGCTGCGAGGAACGCGCCGCAAAGCCGGTGGTTTCGATATCTACAAATAAAAGATCCTCTTTGTTTCCCAAAAGTTCGACGGGATAGGTTAAAAGGGAATCCGATAAAGGCTTGGTGATGGTTTTCAAGACGGGTTTCTCCTTTGTCTTTTTGTGTTACACACTGCTAAAAATATAGCATATCGGGGGCAGATTTTCAAGGCGGCAGGGCGCCAAACATTGACAGAAAGGGCGGATTGTTTTATACTTTTGAAAAGACAAAGGTGCCTGAATGATAGGGGCACCTTTTTTTGAAGGGGCGCAGGAAAAGCGCCGGAAATATGCAATAAACAGAAATGCCCTGAGGGGACATGTATATGCGAAAGAGCATAGAGGAGGATTTTTATGTGCGGAATCGTAGGCTATATCGGAGATCAACAGGCAGCACCGATCCTTTTGCAGGGACTGGCCAAGCTGGAGTACAGAGGCTATGACTCGGCCGGGATCACGGTCCGGGATGGCAAATCTCCGGCAGAGGTGGTAAAGACCATCGGAAAGCTGCACAATCTCATTGAGAAGACGGATGAAGGAAAGGCGCTGGTCGGAACCTGCGGGATCGGTCATACCAGATGGGCCACCCACGGAGCACCCAGCAAGACCAATGCCCATCCCCATGTATCCGGAAACTGCACCAATTCCGGCTCGGGCGTTGTGGAGTCTGAGGTTGTGGGCGTTCACAACGGTATCATTGAAAACTATCAGGAATTAAAGGCCAAAATGGAGCGGCACGGCTACCGGTTTTATTCCGAGACCGATACCGAGGTGCTGATCAAGCTCGTGGATTACTATTTTCACAAGTACAAGATGGGCCCCATCGATGCGCTGGCCAAGACCATCGTCAGAGTCCGCGGATCCTATGCGCTGGTGGTGATGTTTAAGGAATATCCCGACAAGATCTTTGTAGCGAGAAAGGATTCACCCATGATCATCGGTGTGAATGAAAAGGAGTCCTTTATCGCATCCGATGTGCCTGCAGTTTTGTCCCATACCCGGAATGTCTATTATATCGGCAATCTGGAGATGGCGGAGATCACGGCCGGCAATGTCACCTTCTACAACCTCGACGGGGATACCTTTGAAAAGGAGGCAACAGCCATCGAGTGGGATGCCGAGGCGGCGGAAAAGGGCGGCTTTGAGCATTTTATGATGAAGGAGATCCATGAGCAGCCGCAGGTTGTGAAGGATACCTTGCATAAATACATCAAGGAAACCGGCGACGGTCTGGACATTGACCTGACGGATGTGGGCATTCCCGAAGAGGTGATACAGAACTTTTCCAACCTCTATATCGTGGCCTGCGGAAGTGCATGGCACGTGGGAATGGAAGCCCAGTACGTATTGGAGGAATTCGGAGATTACCAGGTGCGCGTTGAACTGGCTTCGGAGTTTCGATATCGGAAAAACCGGCTGCCGAAGGATTCGCTGGTCATCATCATTTCCCAGTCCGGAGAGACCGCAGATTCCCTTGCGGCGCTTCGCATGGCAAAGGAGAAGGGGATCAAGACCCTTGCCATCGTCAACGTGGTAGGCTCCTCCATCGCAAGAGAGGCGGACTATTGCATGTACACCCTGGGCGGTCCTGAGATCTCCGTGGCAACGACCAAGGCCTACAGCTGCCAGCTTGTCTGCATGTTCATTCTGGCGATCCGGTTTGCCAATGCAAGGGGCTGTATGGACGAATATGAGCATTACCTGAAGGAGCTTATGACGATCCCGGAGAAGATCAAAAAGACGCTGGAGGATAAGGAGCGGATCCAGTGGTTTGCCGCCAAATACTCCAATGCCAAGGATATCTTCTTTATCGGCAGAGGCATTGACTATGCAGTCTGCCTGGAAGGATCTTTGAAGATGAAGGAGATCAGCTACATCCATTCCGAGGCCTATGCGGCAGGAGAGATGAAGCACGGAACCATTTCGCTGATCGAGGACGGAACCCTGGTGATCGGCGCGCTGACACAGACCGATCTGTACGAAAAAACCTTATCGAACATGATGGAATGCAAGAGCCGCGGCGCTTATCTGATGGGGATCACGGCCTATGGAAAATATGACGTAGAGGACTCTGTGAACTTTGCTGTCTATGTTCCTACCGTGGATGAGCACTTTATCGGATCTCTTGCGATCATCCCGCTGCAGCTTTTGGGGTATTATCTGAGCGTATCCAAGGGTCTGGATGTGGATAAGCCCAGAAACCTGGCAAAGAGCGTGACAGTGGAGTAAGAAAAGTAAGCGATATCATTTAAAGTGCAAGAAATTGCAGAAGTGAACCACAGGAGCACAGGGGGAAAAAATGAAAAACAAACGTATTGTAGCATTGATCATGACCGGCCTTTTGACCGGAGCTTTGATGACAGGATGTGGCAGCCAGCCCGAGGCGCCTGCAGATACCCAGCCGGAGACCGCTGTTGAGGAGACTGCAGCTGAGGAGACTGCAACGGAGAGCGAGCCTACAGAGGCAGCTGAGGAGACACAGGCTGAAGATAGTCAGGCAGATGCTGCTGAGGCAGAGAGCACCGAGATGGCCAATCCCTGGAGAGAGTGTACCGAGGAAGAGGCAAAGGCAGCCTGCCCGCGTCTTTTCAAGGCTCCCGATGATGCTGTTGTAAACGGCTGGACCATGATGGATGTAGAAGGCGAGGAAGGCGTACCCGGACCGATCGTTCAGCTTGATTTCCGTATCGAGGGCAGAGCATTTACCGCAAGAGCACAGTACGGTGCAGGCGAGAACGATGATATCGACGGTATGAACTATGACTGGACGGTATCTGATGAAGTAACCCTGGCAAACTGGGGCGAAGGGAATATGAAGGGCGTATATAACCGCTGCATCGAAGATGACGGCATGGTAGATCTTCTGACCTGGTATGACTACGAGATCGGTATTGCCTACAGCGTATCCGTTGAGGCAGAGGATCTGGATGGCTTTGATCTGCAGGCCATTGCCGAGCAGATGTATGATCCGGCCAATGAGCCTCTTGCAGATGCTCCGGAAGAGTAAAGCTTCGCAGGAATTAGGATTTAGTTTGTGCAAGGCATGAACTGTACAGGCATGTCCTGTGCAGGTTAGTATGACATCAGAACAGGGGAAATAGATGTAACGAAAAAAACGGCGCAGCCAAATGAGGGGCGCCGTTTTTCGTATGTACTATTGTAATTCTTCCAAAAGCGCAAGATACCGGACCGCCTTCTCCAGGTTCTGTCCGGGGTGGGTCTCTTTGAAATATTCATTGTTAGAGAGCACGTCCGTATAGTAGCGAACACCAAGCGAAAAACAGCTTTTTTGTACAACGCGTGGCAGGAGGGACAGATCTTCGTTGGACAAAGGGCCGTGCACCGATTGATAGCCTTCAATAATCTGCTGCCAAAGCTCCATATTCCAATGATCGTCAATGATGCAGCAGGAGCGGATACATTCGGCCAGGTCCGTCAGCGGATTTCCGGGCATCAGCGTATCCGTATCGATAAAAGAAATAATGCTGCCGCCCTTTGAGAAAACAGCATTGGAAAGCTTTGCATCCCCGTGGATGGCCTGCGTGACAGGAAGCTCTAAGGAGGTGTACGCGGCAGCTTTTTTCCGGATCAGATAATCCAAACGACTGTCGATGGTTGGATTTCCTTCGGAAGCCTTGGCGTACTGCGTCAGGTACCATGACAGATCCAGATAGTGCGGGATCGCAGATACCGGCGGATCGGGAAAGGCCGAGAGGATCAGATGAAACCTTGCAAGTCCTTCTCCAAGACAAAAGGCCTGCGATTTTTCCAGGATGCAGGTGGCTGTCTCTCCGTCGATGTAATGATAGACGCGCCATAAGCCGTCTTCCTCATCCCGGTAGAAAAAACCGCCTTCCCTGCAGGGAAGCCACCGGGGGATGATCCAGTCCGGAACCGAATCTTCTACCGATTCATAGGCCAGACAGAGATTTTGGTAGTTATGCTCGAGAATCCCGCTTTTTCCCGCGAAAAGAGAGGGACTTAACCTTTGACAGATATAAGCCGCATCCGATACCACATAATAGGTATCATTGATATGACCGCCCTCTGTTTTACGGATTTCAGAGCAGGGCGTTTCGAGAAAATGCGCTAAAACCTGCGCGGTGTGATCGACTGTCTGCATGATTTTGGATCCTCCTGCAAACTACTATACAATACCGGGCGAAAAATGTGCACAAATTCACCCATTTTTACAGGCAGCTTTTTTAGTTTCATATGGTAGAAAAGACAAGAAAGTAGTATAATAACTTCGTGTGCAACAATTGCCACGATCACGAGAAAAGAGAGAAAGAAAGGAATTGGGAAGGAAACAATATGGCAGGAAAACTGACATTTATTGGCGGGATTCATCCCTATGACGGAAAAGATCTGTCAAAGGATAAGCCCATCAAGGATATATTGCCAAAGGGCGATATGGTGTATCCGCTGTCGCAGCATATCGGAGCACCGGCAAAGGCCATTGTGAAAAAGGGAGATCCCGTTCTGACGGGACAGATGATCGCAGAGGCGGGAGGCTTTGTTTCGGCTCCGATCTATGCGACCGTATCCGGGACGGTGAAGGCGATCGAGCCTCGAAGAGTCGTGACGGGAGATATGGTGATGTCCATCATCATTGAGAACGACGGCCAGTACAATGAAGTGGAGTATGAAGAAACTGTCCCCTTGGAGGAGCTTTCCAAAGAGGAGATCATTGCAAAGATCCGGAAGGCCGGCGTGGTCGGCATGGGCGGCGCAGGCTTCCCGACACATGTAAAGCTCTCACCCAAGGAGCCTGACAAGATCGATTACGTCATCGCCAACTGCGCGGAGTGTGAGCCCTATCTGACCTCCGATTACAGAAGGATGATCGAGGAGCCGCAAAAGCTCATTGACGGACTGAAATGCTCACTGGCACTTTTCGACAATGCACAGGGTATTCTGGCGGTAGAGGATAATAAGCCCGATT
The DNA here is from genome assembly GCA_024695605.1 of Lachnospiraceae bacterium. Classification (GTDB taxonomy): domain Bacteria; phylum Bacillota; class Clostridia; order Lachnospirales; family Lachnospiraceae; genus RGIG7926. Next base: position 15,323 of record JAILHW010000227.1, read on the forward strand.
GTATCGCAAAGCTAAAGGAACTGACCGAGGGCGAAGAGCGGATCACCGTAAAGGCCCTGAAGACCAAATACCCGCAGGGAGCGGAAAGACAGCTGATCTATGCAGCCACAGGCAGAGCGATCAACTCCTCGATGCTTCCGGCAGATGCAGGGTGCGTTGTCAATAACGTGGATACCGTCTGTGCCATATACAGTGCCGTGATGGAAAACAAACCCCTCATGTACCGGATCGTGACCGTCACGGGAGATGCCATCAAGGATCCCCGCAACTTCCGCGTGAGGATCGGAACCAACTACCATGAGCTGATCGAAGAAGCGGGCGGCTTTACCACGGAGCCTGCCAAGATCGTTTCCGGCGGTCCGATGATGGGCTTTGCACTGTTCGGACTCGACGTTCCGACCACCAAGACCGCATCCGCGCTGCTGTGCATGACCAAAGATGAAGTCGCACAGTTTGAGCCGAGCGCCTGCATCAACTGCGGCCGCTGCGTAGAGGTTTGCCCGGGACGCATCGTTCCCGCAAGAATGGCAGACCTTGCAGAACGAGGAGATATGGAGACCTTCATCAAGCTCGACGGCCTCGAGTGCTGCGAATGCGGCTGCTGCTCCTACGTATGTCCCGCACGCAGACAACTCACCCAGGAGATCAAGACGATGCGAAAGCTCGCGCTGGCAGCGAGGAAGAAGTAGGATTTTCCATGAGCGCGAGTCGAAGACAATTATTTCCGGTGCGACTAACGGCCGTAGGCGTATCGGAGCAACCGGAAATGATTGCGAGACGGGAGCGGAGTAAATGATATCTATGAGCCGCGAGCCGAAGACAATGATTTCCGGTGCGACTTACGGCCGACAGGCGTATCGGAGCAACCGGAAATCATTGCGAGGCGTAAGGCGGCGTAAATAATTTCTATGAGCGCGTGCCGGAGGCGATTGTTTCCGGAGACGACTTACGGCCGCCAGGCGCATCGGAGTCTCCGGAAATAATCGCGAAGGCATAAGCGGAGTAAATTAATTTAGTTACAACGAGAGGATCAACGTATGAACGAGAAGTACAGGGTTTCTTCAAACCCTCACATCAGGGCACGGGCCACTACGACCACCATCATGCTGGCCGTCATCATCGCCCTGCTGCCGACCACTGTTGTCGGCATCCTGAATTTCGGTATGCACGCACTTTTGCTGGTACTGACCACCACGGCAACCTGCGTGATCTCCGAACTATTGTTTACCAAACTGATGAAAAAGAAGACTACGATCGGAGACTGTTCTGCAGCGGTGACAGGCCTGCTGCTGGGACTGAACCTTCCGCCGCGTGCGCCCTGGTGGATCGGCGTGATCGGAGGCGTCTTTGCCATTATCGTGGTAAAACAGCTCTTCGGCGGACTGGGACAAAACTTCATGAATCCTGCCCTGGGTGCAAGATGCTTTCTGGTGCTTTCCTTTGCGAGGATCATGACCGACTTTAACACCGATACCTACACCGGAGCAACGCCCCTTGCGCTGCTCAAGGCAGGAGAGAGAGTCAATATCTACAACATGGTCATGGGAAAAACCGCCGGAACCATCGGAGAGGTCAGCATGATCGCAATCGTAGGCGGTGCCTGCTTTTTGTTGCTGCTGGGCGTGATCGATCTGCGGATTCCCGGAACCTATATCGTAACCCTGATCCTCTTTTTGATCCTGTTTTCCGGAAGAGGACTCGACTATGACTATATCGCAGGAAACCTTGCGGGTGGCGGCCTGATGCTCGGAGCATTTTTCATGGCAACCGACTATGTCACAAGGCCGATCACCAAACGGGGGCAATACGTTTACGGTGTGCTTCTTGGGATCCTGACCGGGATCTTCCGCGTGTTCGGATCCGGTGCGGAGGGCGTTTCCTACGCGATCATCCTCAGTAACCTCTGTGTGCCGCTGATCGAAAAGATCTCCTGGCCGAAACCGTTCGGGAGAGGAGGCGAGAGAGCATGAAAGCAATGATGAAGGATGCCGTGATCCTGTTTCTGATCACGCTGGTCAGCGGACTGATGCTAGGCTTTGTCTATGATCTGACAAAAGAGCCCATCGCCGCACAGAATGTTGCCAAGAAAAATGCAGCCTACCAGACGGTATTTCCCGATGCGGCGGATTTTGAGATCATTTCGGAAAAACCGGAGCTGGCCCCTGCGGAGGTTTCCTCCTTTGTGCAGGCAAACGGCTTTGATGCCGACATTGATGAGATCGCATCCGCCAAGGATGCCTCCGGACAGGACATCGGCTATGTGATCACCGTGACCGATCATGAGGGCTATGGCGGAGATATCACCTTTGCCATGGGGATCAAAAATGACGGCATATTAAACGGCGTATCCATCCTGTCTATCGCGGAAACTGCGGGACTTGGTATGAGAGCAGATGAAGTTCTGGTGCCTCAGATGCCCGGAAAGGATCTGACGAAGGAAGTGACCTTTACCAAGAGCGGAAATGCCTCCGGTAATGAAGTGGATGCCATTTCCGGTGCCACGATCACGACGACGGCTTTTGTAAACGGCATCAATGCCGGAAGATGTGTATTGAATGATCTGCTACTTAGCGGAAAGGGGGTGGGCAGCAATGAGTAAAAGTCTGGAGCGGCTGTATAACGGCCTGATCAAGGAAAATCCCACCTTTGTACTGACACTGGGAATGTGCCCGACCCTGGCGGTTACCACCTCGGCAAAGAACGGTCTTGGGATGGGACTGACCACCATGGTTGTGCTGGCTCTTTCCAACGCCTTTATCTCCCTGCTTAGAAAGGTGATCCCGGATAAGGTGAGGATCCCGGCGTTCATCGTCATCATCGCTTCCTTTGTAACGATGATGGAGCTACTTTTAGAGGGCTATCTGCCTTCCTTGTATGATGCGCTTGGCATCTATATCCCGCTGATCGTAGTTAACTGTATCATTCTTGGAAGAGCGGAAAGTTATGCCTCCAAGAATCCCGTGATCCCATCCTTTTTTGACGGCGTGGGAATGGGACTGGGCTTTACCGTGGCCCTGACACTGATCGGCCTGTTTCGTGAGATCCTGGGCAGTGGAAAGATCTTCGGCTATACGGTCATGCCCGAGAGCTTTGTTCCCGTATCCATCTTTGTGATGGCGCCCGGTGCCTTCTTTGTGCTGGCTGTGCTGACGGCAGTGCAGAACCAGATCAAGCTCAAGGCTGCGGCCAAGGGCAAGGACGTATCCAAGATCGGTTCGGGCTGTGCCGGCGGATGTGATAAATGCGACCTGACAGGGTGCGTAAGCCGGCAGTTTTATGATCCGAAGGCTGTGGGCAGCGTAGAGCAGGCAGCCCTTAAGAGAGAAGAAAAGGGAGGTGCGAAGGATGAATAATCTGATCTTGATCGCCATCGGTTCGGCACTGGTCAATAACGTGGTACTGTCCCAGTTTTTAGGACTGTGTCCCTTCCTTGGCGTTTCCAAAAAGGTAAAAACCGCAAGCGGCATGGGCATGGCAGTCATCTTTGTCATCACCATTGCATCCTTTGTGGCGGCTGCGATCTATCGGTTTATCCTAACACCGCTGGATCTGACATACCTTCGGACCATCGTGTTCATACTCGTGATCGCGGCACTGGTACAATTTGTGGAAATGTTTTTAAAGAAGTTTGCGGTTTCGCTGTATGAGGCGCTTGGCGTATATCTGCCCCTCATTACCACCAACTGTGCGGTATTGGGCGTTGCGCTGACCAATGTACAGAAATCCTACGGCCTTTTGGAAAGCGTTATCAACGGCTTTGCAACGGCAGCCGGCTTTGCCATTGCCATCATTATTCTGGC